>JAFGPH010000247.1 GCA_016926135.1 Deltaproteobacteria bacterium | reverse complement strand
GAGGGCCGTGGGGGGGGGTGGTCTCTCAGGACCGCAACTGATCTTTAGCTGTCCGGCAGATTCTGGGAGGGGGAGGTCAGCCGCCGATGCTCGACATGTGACGCACGCACTTGCGGGGTCCGGACTGAAGGATGCCGTGATCCCGGGGCTTGTTTTCCACGGCGAGCCTGATGAGATCCAGGAGGTGCGCGTCCGATCGGCCTTCTCTCAGGGAAGTCTTGATATCGACTTCACTGTCTGAGAAAAGGCAGCCTCTCAGCTGGCCGTCGGCAGTCAGACGCAAACGATTGCAGCGGTCGCAAAAGTGGTGACTCAGGGCACCGATGAGTCCTATCTCTCCTGCCGCTTCCCTGAACCTGTATCGTTCCGCCGGGCCGTCCAGGGCATTGTTCTGGAGCTTTTCCAGAGGACCGAGCGTCTCTAACCTCCGGAAAATCTCCTCCGTAGAGACGAATCGTTCCCGGCGCCAGCCGTTCGAGTTGCCCACGGGCATGAACTCAATGAAGCGAATGTGGTAGGGCTTCTCCAGGGTGAGACGGGCGAAGTCGAGGACCTCGTCGTCATTGATCCCTCTCATGGCCACCACGTTGATCTTGATCGGGCTGAAACCAAGGGTTTCGGCCACTCGGATCCCCGTCCAGGCCCGGTCGAAGAAATTCCGCCCCGTGATGTGGTGAAATCGCTCCGCCTGAAGGGAATCCAGGCTGATGTTCAGACGGCAGATGCCGCATTTCTTGATGTCCGAGGCAAACTCCTCCAACAGGACTCCATTGGTGGTGAGGGTGATCTCCTCCAGATCTTGAATTTCTGACAGCCTTCCCAGGAAGTCGATGAAACCCCTGCGGACGAGGGGTTCACCCCCTGTAAGCCTGACCTTTCGGATACCTCCCTGGGTGGAGACCCTGGCTACGCGAAGGATCTCTTCGTAAGAGAGGATCTCGGGATGGGGGAGGAAGTCGATCCCTTCTTCCGGCATACAGTAGATGCATCTCAGGTTACATCGGTCGGTAACGGAGATCCGGAGGTAGTTGATTGTTCTTTTGCCATTGATCATGGTTCAACCATCTGGAACAGAATAGACGGGGTTTTTTCAGCCCGATCCCCGTCCGAAATCATGACCCGTTTCTCAACGATAAGTCGTCGGAGCGAAAAATCAAACACAACATTCTTCCTTCGTCGATCGGGCAAGCTCAGCGTTTGCCGCTCCGATGCCTGACCACCAGCCGCATGACAAGGACAAAAAGGACGATCAAGACGAACAGGGCGAAGACGGCCAGGTTGTATTTCATCAGGAGGGCAGACATCCTCGCATCGATCGTTTGCCAGTTGCTTCCTAACAGGTACCCCATCGTGATCCAGATGAGGTTCCATACGGCGCAGCTGAGAAAGGCCAGAAGAGCCACCCAGGCCGGCCTCAGGCGGGAGAGGCCGCCTGCCAGGGATACGGCTGAGCGTACTCCCGGCAGGAATCGATTCATGGCGATGAGCAGGTAGCCGTATCTTCCGAACCATTGCTCCGCCTTGAGAATATCCCCGGCCCTGAAGAACCGGTAATCCCTTTCCATGAAGAATCGCCTGCCGAAAATCCCACCCAGCCAAAAGAGAGAAAGGAACCCCAGAAGACTTCCCAAGGTGGTGGAAATGTAAACCCCGAAAAAACCGAGTTTTCCCATGCCCACCATGAAGGCCCCGAAGGCCGTGATCGTATCCCCCGGGATGGGCGGAAAGATATTTTCCACATAGGCGCTCAAGCCCAGGAAGAAATAGGTGGGGAGTTCGGGGAGGGAATCAAGAAAACTCAGGAATCTCTCGGTGCAGCTCATCGTCTCTCTGAGAAACCCTCCATGGCCCCACCCGATCGACTCGGATCGGTGCGCCCACGATAGCCCGGCATTCGTCCCTCCTGATCCAGTCAGGGTTCCCGGGGACGATGTTTCTTTTAGATGTTCTTCCGGGGAAATACAAGGAATCTTTTTACCTTGACTGTCCCGAGGGCTTTTGCTAAACGAATGGACCACTTCACAAACGGGATCTACACTGCATGGCTTCAGCAAAAAGGGTGACACGAAAGGAACTGCTCAAGGGCGAAGACGAGTTCATGACCTTCTCTGCCAGGGCGGTTCTGTTTGCGCAGGAACATTCCAGACAGCTCCAGATCGCGGGCGTGGTCATTGGCGTTGCAATCCTCCTCTATCTCGGGGGCTATGCCTACCTGACCCATGTGGAAAGTAAGGGTCAGGCCGCCTACAACGAGGCTTACTATACCCTCGATGAGACCCTTTACGGAAAACAGGAACCCGATAAACTGAAGCAAGTGGAGGCCCTGTTCCGAAGAGTGACCGAGCAATATGGTCTCTCCAAGGCGAGCCGCCTGGCCTACCCGGAACTGGCCCACCTCAAGTTCCAGGAAAAGAAGTACGATGAAGCCCTTTCCCTGTACCAGAATTTTCTGGAAGAAAGCCCCCAGGACAGTCCGTATCGGCCCCTCGCCATGCTGGCCATGGCGGCCTGCCACGAGGAAAAGGGGGAACTCGAAAAGGCCGCTGAAATGCTGAGAGGACTTCTCTCTCATCCTCAGGGTGCTTTCAAGGATTTGGCCATGCTGAATCTGGCGAGGGTTTACCGGCTCAATGGGCAAGAAGACCGGGCAAAGGAGACACTGAAGGAGTTCGCTTCCAGGTTCAAGGGGTCCCCCTTCCTGCCCATGGTCAACGCCTTTCTCAAAAAGGATGCCACCTGATGCCTTCACCCGCCTTCGCAGGAAGCCAGGGTCCTTGGAGCATAGAGGAATGCGGGTGTCCTCCGAAGCCTCGGCGAAGGAAAATTGGCGCTTCGGCGGGTTAAGCCGTACCACCGGTGGCACGAGCCTCTGCCTGCGGGGCTCCACGCCTTTCGGCCATGCACTCCATCATGTTAGCCCTATGACCGTATGAACCGGATAGGATAGAAAATGACCTTCCGGATACGCGATTCATGGGGTCGGGCAGGCCGCATCACGGACCTTCGGGGGGGCCTTCCGGGCCTGAGAGCGGGATCTGCGTCCCTTGCATCTAATTCCCAACCATCTGAAATCGATGAGATAAAACGGAAACAGGGTGCGGTTCTTCCCCGTTCCCACAAAAGCCGTATTTTCTTGACAATGCCCTGATCATCCCTTATAGTCACTTTGTAGCTAAAATCTAGCTTTGGGGGTGCCGGGCATGCTGATTACGGAAATACTGGCGCGCAATGCGAGAATGTACGGGGATGAGGTCGCCCTGATAGAAAGGGACGGGGCGACAAAGAGTCGGAGAGTCATTACCTGGAAGGAGTTCGATGACGCGGCCAACAGGGTTGCCAATGCCCTGATGGCGAAGGGGGTCAAGAAGGGTGACAAGGTCATTCACCTCATGATGAACTGCCTGGAGTGGCTCCCCGCCTACTTCGGGATCCTCAGGACCGGTGCCTGGGCCGTGCCTCTGAACTTCCGTTTTTCCGCCGAGGACATCCAGTACTGTGCAGAGATTGCGGAAGCGGAGACCCTCTTTTTCGGAGAGGAATTCGCCGACCGGATCAATGCCATCAAGGGCGAGTTGAAGGGGATGAAGAACTTCATCTTTCTGGGTACGGATAAGCTCATGCCCGCCTATGCCGAGCCCTACACCCGGTTCGTCGAGGGGGTGCCGAGCACGGACCCGAAGGTGCCACTCAGCCTGCTTGACGATGCGGCCCTCTACTTCACGTCGGGAACCACAGGCAAGCCGAAACCCATCCTGCTCACCCAGAGAAATCTGGAGTCGGCATGCATTACGGAGAACCGTCATCACAACCAGTCCCACAAGGACAACTTCCTCTGCATCCCTCCCCTGTACCATACGGGCTCGAAGATGCACTGGTTCGGGAATTTCATTGTCGGCGCCAGGGGCGTCCTCCTGAAGGGGGTCAAGCCGGAATGGATCCTTGAGGCGGTCTCCGAGGAGCAGGTCACGATCGTGTGGCTACTCGTTCCCTGGGCACAGGACATCCTGATAGCCATTGAGAACGGGACTGTAAAACTCTCCGACTACAGGCTCGATCAATGGCGACTCATGCACATCGGGGCCCAGCCGGTGCCGCCGAGCCTCATTCAAAACTGGAAGGGAGTGTTCCCCCATCATGACTACGACACCGACTACGGCCTGAGTGAGACCACGGGTCCCGGGTGCGTGCACCTGGGCATCGAGAACACCCACAAGGTGGGGGCCATCGGCGTGCCGGGGTTCGACTGGGAGCACAAAGTTGTCGATGACAAGGGAAACACCGTCCCCAAGGGAGAACCCGGAGAACTGGCCGTCAAAGGGCCGGGCGTCATGAAGGAATACTACAAGAACCCGGAGGCCACGGCGAATACCCTGGTGGACGGATGGCTCATGACAGGGGACATGGCCAGGGTCGATGAGGACGGGTTCATCTGGCTCGTGGACCGCAAGAAGGATATCATCATCACCGGCGGGGAGAACATCTTTCCGGTGGAGATCGAGGACTTCCTCATGGCCCATGAGAAGATTCAGGATGCGGGCGTGATCGGCATTCCCGATGAACGCCTGGGAGAACTGGTAACGGCCATCATCAAGGTGAAACCCGGGAAGGAAATGACGGAAGCTGAACTGAACAAGTACTGTGAAGGCCTGCCGCGATACAAAAGGCCGAGGAAGATCTTTTTTGACGAGGTGCCGCGAAATCCCACGGGCAAGATTGAGAAACCCAAACTGCGAAAGAAGTTCGCGGGGTTCTCCGAGACCTTCAAGCTGTAAAACCGAAGAGTGCACGACCATGTTTTCCTTCCAGGACCAGCCGGAGGGAGGGGTTGTTATTTGGCAGCGGCGTGGAATTGCCGCCTCGCGCGGTTAAGAAACCTGAAATCTATTAAGGGGGGGTAAGATGCACAAGTTACTCGAAGATGCTCCTGGAAAGGAGATGCTCCTTCTGGGCAATGAGGCTGTGGCCCGAGGTGCCTTGGAGGCAGGGGTCGCTTTTGCCACCTGCTATCCCGGAACACCCTCTTCGGAGATTCCTGAGCAGTTCTTTGCGATCAGCAAGGAGACGGATCTCTATTTTGAATACTCCACCAATGAGAAGGTTGCCCTGGAAGTGGGCGCGGGGGCCGCACTCACCGGCGTCAGGACCATGGTGACCATGAAGCATGTGGGCATGAATGTGGCTGCTGACCCTCTGATGACCCTGGCCTACACAGGAATCAAGGGGGGTATGGTGGTGATCAATGCCGACGATCCGTCCCTGTTCTCCAGCCAGAATGAGCAGGACAACCGCTTTTACGCAAGATTGTCGGGTGTCCCCATGCTGGAGCCCACCAACACGCAGGAAATGAAGGATATGACGGTCTATGCCTTTGATCTCTCCGAGCAACTGGAAGTTCCGGTGATCGTGAGGACCACCACGCGGTTGGCCCATATCAGGGGCTCGGTGAAGTACGGAGAGTTGAAGCCGAGGAAGACCAAGGGCTTTTTCAAGAAGAACCCCTTCCATTTTGTGTGCGTGCCGGCTGTCTCCAGGAATCTGCACAAGGAACTCCTGGAGAAATATGACAAGGCCCTTGCCATATCCGAGAAGTCCCCCCTCAATGAGATCATCGGGAATGGCAAGTGGGGTATCGTAGCGAATGGGGTGGGCGTCGCCTACGCACAGGATGCCGTGAGCGATCTGGGCATCAAGGACAAGGTGTCCTTCCTGAAGCTCGGTTTTTCATGGCCCATGCCCAAAGAAATCTGCGTGCGCTTTCTGAAGCAGGTGGACAAGGTACTGGTCATCGAGGAACTGGAGCCTGTGGTGGAGAACGATCTCAAGGCGATCGCCCAGGAAAACGGGATCACGGTCCCGATCAAGGGAAAGGGCGTTGCCAGGCTTTCACGGCTCTTCGAGTACGATCCGCGCATGGTCAGGGAGGCCCTGTCCCAGTTCTTCGGTGTGCAGTTCGACTGGAAGGCGCCTTTGGACACGTCGGATCTTCCGCCGCTGCCGGGCAGACCGCCGACCCTGTGCCCCGGTTGTCCGCACAGGGCCACCTACTATACGGTGAAACAGGTCTACGGAACCGATTCCGTCTACCCGACGGACATCGGCTGTTACACCCTGGGGCTTCTGCCCCCCATCTCCATGGCGGACTTCGTGATCTGCATGGGCTCCTCGGTAAGCTCCTCGTGCGGTTTCTCGCGGGCCAGCGACCAGAAGGTGGCGGCCTTCATCGGGGATTCCACCTTCTTCCATTCCGGCATCACGGGGCTCGTCAATGCGGTCCACAACAAACACAAGTTCACGCTGGTGATCCTGGACAACGGGACGACAGCCATGACCGGCCACCAGCCCCATCCGGGCATGGATGCCTCAGCCGTGGGCGCGGATCTGCCCCAGATATCCATCGAGGCCGTGGTGCGAGGTTGCGGTGTGCAGGATGTCCATGTGGTGAAGCCCTTCAACACCAAGAAGACGATTGAGGCGGTCAGGGCGTCCCTGGAGTATGACGGCATCTCCGTGATCATATCCAAGGAGATCTGCCCGCTCTTTGCGAGGGCCATCGGCACGGCCAAGAAGTCCAAGCCTTTTATGGTGAACCTCAGTAAATGTAAGAACCATCGTGACTGCATCAACCTGCTCGCCTGTCCGGCCATGTACCTGGATGGGGAACATGTTGCCATCAACAAGAATCTGTGTATCGGCTGTTCGGTATGTGCGCAGGTCTGTCCTGAGAATGCCATCGTACCGGTGAAAGACTAGAAGGGAGGCTCACATGGAGACAAAGAGATGCATATTCGTAGGGGTTGGTGGCCAGGGGAATCTCCTGGCGTCGAAT
>JAFGPH010000034.1 GCA_016926135.1 Deltaproteobacteria bacterium | reverse complement strand
TTATGAAGGGTCGCATATTTGTCTTGACACTCATGAGCCCCCTCACCCTGCCCTCTCCCCCAGGCTTGGGGGAGAGGGTTGGGGTGAGGGCACACGACACTTTGGAGGGAACGATTCGGCGGGAATCTCAGGCCTGAAGGGGAGGAAGCCCCATCTCGTTTCGGATGTTTTCCTCAAGGGACCGGGCCTCTTCACGGGAAAGGGATTTCTTTGCTGCAATCTCGTCCAGGTAGGCACGCTCGGACGGGGTGATCTCCTTCTTGCCCAGGAGGTTGAGTCTAAGGAGTTCGGAGTACATCTCATGGGAGGTCTCCTGCTGGATCGCCAGGGCAAACTCCAGGCAGCTCTGATGTCGCTTTTCAGGGTCGTTCTCAAGGGCCTTGAAGATGGCCTCCTTGATCCGTGGGGGAATTTCACCACATTCGGCGAGTATCTCCCTGGCATCATCTAAGGATCCTTCCATGTGGCATTCGACCAACTCCATGTACCTCTTTTTCTCGCCGAAGGGGAACCTGCCCGTGATCATGTGGAAAAAAGTCACCCCCAGGGCATAGATATCCGACCTAAAATCCATACCCTGATTCAGGACCTGCTCAGGAGACATGTAGTAGGGAGTCCCACCGTGAAAAAACGACCCTCCGTGCCGTCTCTCGTAGCTCATGAGAAAGGCGAGCCCGAAGTCGGCCACCTTCGCCCTTCCCTGCCGGTCCAAAAGGATATTGGAGGGCTTGATATCACCATGGATGATCTTGTACTTGTGGACAAAGCCGACCCCTTCCAGTACCTGAAGAAAGATGTGAACCGATCTCTCCACGGAAAGGGCGCCCGGTGCACCTTTCTTTTCCCTGAGAGCGCGAGCCTTCTTGATGACCTTTTCCAGATCCGTGCCCTGCACATACTGCATGACCAGGCAGAGATCCGCTCCCTCTTCCAGGCCCTGGAGGACCTGTACGATCCGGGGATTGTCCAGACCTGCCTGTATCCTCGCCTCCCTCAGGAACTGCCTCCTGAAGCCCTTCCTCTTGCCCACCACGGGGTTCAGGACCTTGATCACCACCCTTCTTTTGAGCACCCTGTCCCTGGCCAGAAAGAGTTCTGCCATACCGCCCTTGCCCAGAGGTTTCAAGATGACGAAGCCCCCGATATCCTGTCCGGGATGAAACGTCGATCCGCTCACCGCGACAACTCCATCCATTGAGCATTGGATACTGGACATCCTACCCCATTTCCCGCAGACTGCTCCTCACCTGTTCGTTGGTCTCGCCGGTTGCCGCCAGCAGGGGTTCACCGATTCGTTGGCCGTCCAGGTAATCACTCAGAACGAAGAGGCTCCCGTCCATCCTGGTGATCATCCCTCCTGCCGCTTCAACGATCATCGACGAAGCAGCCAGGCCCTGGAAAGTCTCGTTGGCGATGACCGCTGCTTCGGCACGGCCCATGGCGACATAGCAAAGGTGGGCCCCTGTGCACCCCAGATCGCGCATCTTTCCGGGGAAGGTGGAATGGAAACGATGGTGGAACCTGGAATAGGTCAGGAGAAGGCTCTCATCATCGATGTTCGTCTGGGGAGAGACATGGATCTCCTCGTTTCCCCGAAGGGCCTTCCCTCCCGCGCGGGCCTGGAACAGGTCGCCTGTGGCGGGCATGTAAAAAATCCCGAAGAGTGGCCAGTAGTTCTCCAGCAGGGCCAGGGAGGTTCCCCAAATCGGTATCCCTGCCTGAAAATTGGCCACCCCGTCCAGGACATCACTGATCCAGAGATATCTCCTTCCTTCATGGGTGTACCCTTCGCTCCCTTCCTGATTGTTGCTGAAAACCTTGTGTTCGGGAAAACGGGCATAGAGCTGATCCTGAAAGAATTCCCGCAGGTGAAGTTCCGCCTCCGTCACCAGTGTCTCGTCGAACTTCTGCCGGGGGCTGCCCTTGCCGTAGTAGCCGAGGGCCTCATCACCCAATCGACGGATCACCTCCACCGCAAAACCGACCAGTTCCTCAAGCCCTTGATCCTTTGTTTCCACCACTGTCCCTCCTCGCTCAAAATTGTTCTCAGAACTTCCCCATCCGATGCAGGTAATGGTAGGCCACGATTCCCACGGTTGTCGAGAGATTCAGGCTGCGCACACGTCCCCAGATGGGAACTGCATGGCAGGGATACGTATCCCTGATCTTCGGCGGAAGACCGACGGACTCCGGCCCGAAAAGGAGGTAATCCCCGCGTCCCACCGTAGCCTCCGTGTAGTAACGGGCCCCATGGGCGCTGAATGCGATCACCCTTCCGGTCCCCTGTCCCAAGCCCTGTTTGAAGGTATCAAAGCTTTCATGATGCATCACATCCACCTCGCTCCAGTAATCAAGCCCCGCCCTTCTGAGGTGGCGGTCGTCCACCCGAAAGCCCAGAGGGTGAATGAGGTGGAGTCTCAGTTCCGCAGCCCCGCACAACCGGGCGATGTTCCCCGTGTTGGCCGGTATCTCGGGCCGGTAGAGCACAACATGAAGGGCCGGCGCGCGGAGCACCCGACAGCCCGAATCAGGGTCTTGCGCGTCAACGGCCTCTCTGACAGGGGTCTCCTGCCTCATGACGAGCGCTTCTTCCCCGTGCTCTGCGTGGGGCGGTAGTACTGCATTGCCTCGGGAATATGACTCCGAAGTGCCTGAATCCGGGAGGCCGGCGCAGGATGGGTGGAGAGAAATTCCGGAGGTGAGGAACCGCCTTGTTCATTCATCCTCTCCCAGAAGGGGATCGCCTCTCTTGGATCATAGCCGGCCCTGGCCATGAGCATCAGTCCGATCCGGTCGGCCTCGGATTCGTGAATTCGACTGTAGGGGAGCAGAATCCCCACGCCGGCCCCCACCCCGAAAGCAGTCAGGAAGAGATTCCTGGTCTGCCCCGGCCTGTCCCGAAGGGCCACTGCGAGGGCCACCTCGCCCATAGTGGCCAGAAGGGCCTGGCTCATTCGCTCGTTCCCATGATTGGCGAGCGCGTGCGCGACTTCGTGCCCCATGACCACGGCCAGCCCGGTTTCGTCCCGTGTAACGGGCAGGATGCCCGTGTAGACCGCCACCTTTCCCCCGGGCATACACCAGGCATTCACCGTCTTGTCGTCCTCAATGAGATTGAATTCCCAGCGGTACTCCTTGATCTGCTCCCCCTGCCCCGATTCCTTGAGAAACGCCTCAGCGGCCGCGGCGATACCCCCCCCCACCCTTCTCACCATCTCGACCCTTTCCCGGTCCTCGGAGAGCTTGGATTGCCTCAGCACCTTGGAATACTCCTGCAAGCCCATGGCCATCAGCTGGGAGTCAGGCAGGAGCTGGAGGCTCATCCGGTGTGTGAGCGGCACCTCCGCGCATCCGCTCACCACAAGACACAACAGGACTGCGGCCAACCACACCGAAAACAGCCGCACGAAGGTATGCTTACGAAACGCCGACCTACCCATTATTCCCCCCGAGCGATGCAGGTTCCCGGGAGTCGCCAGCAGCATCCGGTTTCCCTCCACGAATACAAGGGAGTAACGGAGTAATGGAGTGATGGAGTTCCTTCGATTCCCACCCATCCAGCACTCCAATACTCCAACACTCCAGTCTTTCTTGCCTTCACACGCCTGTCAGAAGGGTCTCAGTGACCCGCAGTCCGGACACTGCCAGTTCACACCGCTGCAGGTGAATCCCCAGAGGTTTTCCTCCATGCACTTATTGCAGATCTGAAAACCGCACGGGCAGGTCCAGCAAAAGGGCTGAGCTTTCCCGCAACAGCTGCAGAGATATTCTCGCTCCTCTCTCCGTCTTCGCTCCCTCCTCTTCACTCCCTCTGCCAAGTTATCCCCCTCTCAGAGTTCAACCATGGGAACCGGATGGTGCTGGGAACTGATGAGAACCTCGGTATGCTCGTTTCCACAGGACCTCAGCATCTCTTTCACGGCCCGGAAGGCTTCCTGGGGAAGGTTGTTGGCTTCACTCAGGTGAGCCAGCACCAGCAACTCCAGACCCCTGTGAGCCACGGCCTTGATCAGTCCGGCCGCCTGCCGATTGGAGAGATGGCCGTCCGGTCCCCTGATCCTGCGCTTCAATTCAGGGGGGTAAGGGCCCTCTTCCAGCATCTTCTCATCGTGATTGAACTCAATGATCAGGGCACGGCACCCCCTCAAACGATCCTCCACCACGGCCGTGCTCCGCCCCAGGTCGGTGATGAAACCCAGCCTGGTCCCGTCGCAGGACAGCACCAATCCCATGGGGTCCGCCGCATCATGGCACTTGGTGAAGGTCTCGATGAAGAGGTCGTGAAGCGTGACGGTCTGCCCCGTGCAGACGGGAACCGGCCTGGGAATGGAACCCAGGATTCGCCTTCCCCTCCGCAGCGTGGAGTTGTTGATGAAGACCGGCAGATCAAATCGTCTGGCCAGCGGGCCCGCTCCCTGGATATGGTCTGCGTGCTCGTGGGTGATCACCAGCCCGT
>JAFGPH010000246.1 GCA_016926135.1 Deltaproteobacteria bacterium | reverse complement strand
TCCCTGTGGTGGTCAGCGAAATCCACGGTATGGCGCAGCGGGGCGGGGTGGTTGAATCGGCGGTGTTGATAGGGGAGGTGACCAGTCCCATCGTCTCACCCGGAGAGGCCGATGTCCTGGTGAGTTTCGAGCCCCTGGAGACCATGAGGATCATCGGCAAGTGCCACAAGGACAGCCTCGTAATCTCCAATGCCCAGCCGCAGCCGCCTTTCACGGTAGCCGTCGGCCAGGGGAAGTATCCTGACGTGGACGGGTTCCTGAAAAAGCTGACGGGCAAGGTGGGGAAGGTCATCGAGGTCCGTGGAAACGACCTTGCCGAGCAAGCCGGAAATCCTCTCTCCCTGAACATGGTCATGCTGGGCGCCCTGTTCGGCGCCAAGGGTGTGGCCGTATCGGAAGAGAAGATGAAGGAGACCATCTCCAAGTCCACAAAAAAGGCCTTCCTGGATAGCAACCTGAAGGCCTTTGACCTGGGGAAACAGGCGGCCCAGGCGCAGATGTAGCACACGGAAACCTTTCGGAGGGAAACGCTCCAGCCCGATACATCCCCACGAGTGGACCCGTTTGAATGGTCTCTCTTGCGATCGAGTGAGGCCCGGTCTTGGGCAGAGACCGGGCCTCACTTTTTTGCGCTCGTCAGGAAAAAGGACGCGACACTGATGACAACAAATTTGACAAATCGGCCCTGTGGTTCTCCCGTTCCCTGAGGATGCTGGCGTTGATTTTAGCCCGGTTCACCGCACAGAGGTAGAGGCTGGCCTTATCGATCAGTCGTTCGCCCCGTAATACGCCTCCATTCCACCCAGGACGTAGAAATCGGCCACCCATTTGGAGAACCACTGTGGGAAGAATTCATCCTTGAAGGCCTTTGTTTCGTGGGCCGCCTTCCAATCTTCCAGGCTGGTGACGTCCATGATGCCGATGAATTTGTAAGGAGAGGCCGTTGGTTCCGGGGGTTTGCCCATCTGCCCATTCCCTTTGATTCCCCCCAACATTTTCAGGAGCGTAAAACTCTTGCCGCCCTTTTGACCAAGCAGCAATGGGCCTTTATAGGTTTCACACCATTTCACATAGTCCTCTTCCTTCACGTCATCCCTCAGATTGTAAAGAATGATCTCTTTGGCCATGATTTTCTCCTCCCTTCAAGTGTAGTATAGCTTCTTACAGATTTTCCTTCCAGATCTTTCTGATCGATGAACAACCTGTTCGAGACGGCGTTTCTGGTTCGCAATGAGACAGGTTTTGACATAAGGTCTCCTTTCTCCTTGACTTCACCTCTGCTTTTTCATAGGAAACCCCTCAAAGGGTTCGGGCGCTGCGATAGGCTTAATAGGGAACCTCGTGAAATTCGGGGACGGTCCCGCCGCTGTAACCTCGCCTTCTTCTTTTTGAAGAGGAAACCCCTTCAGCCACTGCGGGCCACTGTTCTCCCGGATGGGAATGGGAAGGCCGCTGAAAGGGCGAGGAAGTCAGAAAACCTGCCGGGACCCCAGGGAATCACCCTTCGCGGACTGAGGCCTTCCCAGGATCTTGAGGATAAAAAAGGGATATCCCCGGATCGATCGGAATCGGTCCGGGGATTTTTTCAAGAGGAGGTTTTCATGCATCTCTACTGGCGGATCAAAGAAGAGCTCTTGTACCTGGGAGAGGTGCTGGTGTTCCTGGATCCACGATTCATCAGGGAGTACCGGCGCTGGGTGGAGAAATGCTGCCGTGCCCATAGCGAGGTTCTCAGGAATTAAAGCCTGCTTCCTCAGAGCATCTGATACGGATCCACGTCGATGGTGAGGCCGACCCCGCTTGAGCGCAGGATCTTCCGGCTCATGATATCGGTCTCGTTGAGGAAGTAGTGCAGGAGCCCGGCGCCCTTGCTTTTGACAAGAATCTGCCATCGATGCTTGCCCTTCAGCTTGGCTAGAGGCGCCTCCGCCGGCCCCAGCACCTGGATCTCCTTTCCTTTTCTGGGCCACCTGGCCAGGATCCGGTTCATGGCCGCACCGACCCTCTGGGCGACGTTCGCCGTCACCTGGGGGCTGTTGCCTTGGAGCCTGAGGCACGCCACGTATGAATAGGGAGGATAACCGAGCTGTTCCCGCAGTTCTCTTTCCCTGTCGAAAAAGGTGCGGTAGTCGTGGTCCCGAGCCGCGGTGACGGCATAGTGCTCGGGATTGAAGGTCTGGATGATCACCTCCCCCCGGTGATCTCCTCTCCCGGCCCTGCCGGCTACCTGTGACAACAGCTGGAAGGTCCTTTCCGCGGCCCTGAAATCCGGAAAGTCCAGGGATGCGTCGGCGCTGATGACCCCCACCAGGGTCACATGGGGGAAATCGTAGCCCTTGGTGATCATCTGGGTTCCTACCAGGAAGTCCAGTTCCCGGTTACCAAACTTCCTGAGGATCCGGAAGCTCTCTCCCTTGAGCCTGGTGACGTCCCTGTCCAGCCTGCCGGTGCGGCAGCCGGGGTAGTTGTCCTTCAGTTGCTCTTCCAGCCTTTCGGTCCCGAAACCGTAAGCCTTCATGCCCTCCCTGCCGCAGGATGGACACTTCCCCTGGGGTTCCGCATGAAAACCACAATAGTGACAGGCAAGGCGGGCGTCCTTTCGGTGGTAGATCAGGGAGAGGTCGCAGTTGGGGCACCGAAGGGAATGCCCGCAGTGACGGCAGAGATGGACGCGATTGAAACCCCGGCGGTTCAGGAAGAGGATGGCCTGTTTCGCCTCGGCAAGGGTCCTCTCAAGGGCCTCCCTCAGGGCAGGGGTGATGATCAGGTTTCCTTTCCCCTCGGGAAGGGCCTTCATATCCACGACCCGGACCACCGGCAGCGGTCTTTTCTCAACGCGATCCGGCATGGTAAGGAAGTGGTATCTTCCCGTCAGGGCGTTGTGGAAGGACTGGACCGACGGTGTCCCTGAGCCAAGGATGACAAGGGCCTTCTCGATCTTGCCCCTGGCGACCGCCGCATCCCTGGCCTGGTAACGGGGGGCCTCCTCCTGTTTATACGAGGAGTCGTGTTCCTCGTCCACGATGACGAGGCCCAGGTCAGTGAGGGGGGCGAAAAGGGCGGACCGCGCCCCGATCACCAGGTCCACCTCACCCCGGGCCATCCGCATCCATTGGTCAAATCTCTCACCCTCGCCGAGACCGCTGTGGTAGACGGCCAGCCGTTCGCCCAGGCGGGACCGGAAAATGCCCTCCATGGTCATGGCGAGGGCGATCTCGGGGACCATCAGGATGGCCTTGCGACCGAGTTCGATCACGCTCCTGACGGCCCTGAAATAAACCTCGGTCTTTCCGCTGCCGGTCACGCCGTGAAGAAGACAGACGCCGAAGTGTCCCTTCTGGAGAAACCCCCGGATCGTGCTCAGTACCTTCTGCTGCTGGTCGAAGAGCCGTTCGGGCGGGGGCGATGGAAACAGGATGTTTCCTGCAAGGCCCCTCAGCACAGGGGCACTGTAAGTCTCCAGAACGCCTTTTCCTCCCCACTTGCGCACAAGGTAGGCCCCGTTGGGAAATCTCCTGCAGATCTCCGCCAGGGATATGCCCCGGGAGCCGAAGACCGCCGCCAGGAATTCCCCCTCACCCTTGGGTTGGTTCGCGCCTTGGGACTCCCGCAGGACGGAGGGGAGTTCAATGCCCTGAGCGGCCCGGACGAACGACTTCATCAACGGGCCGGTTCTCCTCTTGGTTACCCGCTTCTCAACCGCGACCCAGCCCCTTTTGCTGAGAGCGGGGAGAATCCTGCGAAACGTGACCGGAAGCCCCCTGCCGGGGTTTCCCCTGATCCAGGCCAGGGCCTTCCCTTCCTCAGGGCCGAGGCCGATCAGTTCCAGTGCCCTCGACCCCTTGGTCGTGAGGCTGCAGACGAGAAGGGTTCCCGCATTGATTCCGCCGGGTAGGGCGGCCTGGATCAGGCGGCCTACGGGGTAGAGGTAATACTCCGCAGTCCAGTCAAAGAAGGGAACAAGGTTCCCGTGAAAGAGGGGTTCCTCGTCCAGGACGTCCAGGATGTCCTTGAGTTCCTCCTGCCGGGGAGGGCGGTCTTCTGCATCCAGGATATAGCCCGTGACGGTGCGGGTCCTGAAAGGCGCCAGCACCCTGCAACCAACCCGGGCCCTGGTGACAAAACGGTCCGGGACCGAGTACCGGAAGGTCTCTTTCACAGGAAGGGCGAGGGCCACCCTGAGGGTGCGTATTGCGTGATCAGCCAAGGGTCGACATCACCTTTCCAGAAATGCCCGGATGACGCGGTCGAGCTTTTCCTCTCTTTCCAGGGTCCAGGTCTCACTGCCGGGGGAGGCACGGCTGGAAGGGTCTGCCGGAAGGAAGTCCATCAGCACATTGGCACGCACCGAATGAACCGTGTGCCTGCATTTTGCCTGATCCCCCTGGAGGGTTCGCACACGAAAGGGGTACCAACCCTGTTCGACCCGCCTGTAATCCGCGAACTGCACGGTCACCCCTCTCTTCGGGTCTGCTGAAGGGCGGACGAGGAGAAGGGGCAGGAACCTCTCCTTTTCGATGACCAACCCCGGGCTCTGGGGCGTCTCACCGCCGATCCAGTAAGCGATGGAATCCTCGCTTCGAGTCTGGTCGACGTGTCCGAAATCGATGCCCATGGCAGAGAGGATCCGGATAAGGTCCGTCGGCGAATTGCGGAGAAAGAGCTGCAGGTGCCTGTGGTCCAGGCAAGGGGCCTCTTTGACGAATCCCTCCGGCACTTCGGAATGGATCAGGTCCGGAGACTTCATCCACAACCGCTCGGTGAAGATCCTGACCTGTCCCCTCTCAGCCCACCCCTCCTGCCGGATGGACTGATCTACAAGGAGTGTCTCGAACACGGACACGCGGGCTGAGATGAAGCGGATGATCTGCTCGGCGGTGAAGACACCTCCGGGACACTCCCCGGAAGTGAAGAGGAGGAGCCCGACTGTGAGAAAGACCGCGAAGGGCCGGGCCGACCGGAACGGCCTTCCATCTGAATGCCCGGGTGACGCGAGTCTCATCCTACCGCCTCTGGATTCATCAGGTCGCTCATGCCCTTCCACACACGATCCATCAGAAGGGGCATGTTCTTCTTCGAGTATCCCTCCAGGGGGAGGGGATTGCCGATCCGCATTTCAACGGTCCCCTTCCGTATCCTCAGGCTTCCCTTGGGAACGATGAAACGGCTATTGAGGATGGCCAGAGGCAGGATGTCGCACCGCGCCTTCAATGCAAGGTGGAACCCTCCGGGCTTGAAGGGCTGGAGTTCACCGTCCAGACTCCGGGTCCCCTCCGGAAAAATGAGAATCGAGGCACCCTCTCGAATTCTCTCGGCGGCTTCCGCCATGCCCTTCAATGCCTTCCTGGGGTCCTGCCGGTCGATCCCGATGTACCGGGCTCCCCGCATGGCCGTGCCCAGAAGGGGTATTCTCATCAGCTCCTCCTTCATGACGAATTTGAAATGCACGGGAAGGTGGGCAAGGAGGACGAAGATGTCAAAGTAGCTCTGGTGGTTGCACACGTAGATCCGGGGTACTGCCGGGTCCAGGTTTTCCTCGCCGCTCAGCAGGACCTTAACGCCGCAGGCCCGGAGGATGCCTCTGGCCCAGGGCACGGCGCAATAACGATGGACCAGGCCGCCCCTGGTATCAAAAAGCGAGAGGATCATTCCCCACAGGCAGAAGAGGATGGAATAGGCGGCGACAAAGGCGTTGAGGAGGAGAAATCGGATCATTTCGCGCGGTCCTCCCTGCTGTGACCTGATCGCAAGACCCCGTATCCATAGGGTAATTTTGTCGTAAAATTTATTGACATGTAGTGATATTTAGGGTATAAAATTACATAAAATAGATATAATTAGTATTCGTCCAACACATGCAGCCTATGGAGCTATGAATTCAAGCAGATTTCCGTGTTCTCTACCGTGTCTGTGTGAGTCAAGGGCCCCATGGGTTTTCAGGAAAACCAAGAGTTCACTGATTGCCGATCTCTGACCGCTCTTATATCTAGGAGTCTATACTATGCCTGTTTACATCGTGTGCCGCAAGAAGAGAAACAACCCCCGCATGGACGTCCGGATCTGCGAGCTGAAGTGCGCCTTCAAAGACGAGTGCGAGGAGTTCAAGGCCCAATGCAGTTCTGTGTCGACACCGTCCCTGAATGCTTCCGGAGAATCGGTCGGTGAGGGGCTGAAGGCAGCCTGACTATTGCGGAACTGGTCCTAGCGGCAGTACAACCTGCATGAAGAGTTCGTCTCCTTCCTCGCGTGTGACATTTATTTGCCCTCCGTGCCGGTGAATGATCCTTCTCGAAAAGGAAAGATCCAGGATCGACCACTCGGCCTTCTCCTCGATATGGGGAAAGAAGAACTTGTCCATGTCATCCTCGGAAAGATGGTGGGCCCTGTGTCTGATGCTGACCACGATCCTATCTCCGGCACGGCTCGTGGACACATGGAGCACCTCTTTTTCAGGCATGAGGACGAGGGCGTGTTTCAACAGGTTCTCGAATGCCTCACTCAGCCTCTCTTCGTCGGCGAGGATTTTGGGGAGAGCGGGGAAGTAGCTCTGCAATACCGTGATCTCTCTGGTTCTCAGGGAACCCTCCAGTCTCTGGAGCCAGGAAACAAGGAGCCGGTTCACGTCCACTTCCCCGTAGGAGAGATCAAAGGGCCTTATGGAGGAGAGGAGAACCTTCAGAAAGTCCTCCATCCTGGCCGCTTCCTTCACGATGATTTCCGCCAGCCTGTGATGGGGATCATCCGCAGGCAGGGAATCGCGGAGTCTGCGGGCGAATCCCCCTGCGCTGGAGAGGGGGTTCCGGATCGCGTGGGCCACGTGGGCGGAGATCTCCCCCAGGACCCTGATCTCCTCGGTCCGCAGGGCCTTGTCCTGGAGGCCTTTGAGTTCGGTGATATCCATCATGATGCCGTCCACCCACCTGATCTCCCCATCGGCATTTCTGGCGGGGAGGGAATGATCGATGAAGGTCAGGACATGGCCGATTTTGTCCTTCACCCTGCGCTCGACCCGGTATTCCTCACCGCCCTGAAAGGTCTCCCCCCATACCTCTGCGAACTGGGCCTGATCACATCCCCAGATCTGTTTGCACCAGAAGTCACGGTCCCCCACCGCCTCCTCGACAGTGTAACCCAGGATTTCGGTCAGTGCCGAGTTGATGAATTCCGTGGTCCCGTCCGGCAGGATCCGGTACACGATGAGGGGAACGTTCTCCACCAGGGTCCGGTATTTCTCTTCCGATGCCACCAGATCCGCCGTCCTCTCGTCCACCCTTCTTTCCAGTGCCCTGGCATACCTCTCGATCTGCAGGCGCCGGGTCTTGAGGGCGTCCAGCATGACGTTCAGGGCCTCGGTCAGGGTCCCCATCTCATCCTTCGGTCGATACTCGATATGGCTGTCCCGCTTTTCTTCGGCGATTTCCTGGGCCTGGCGGACAATGGCCTTGATGGGCCTGATGAAGAAGTTGGCCACCAGGACCGTGAGGAGGAAAGAGACGCTGATCCCTACCAGGCCGACCATGATCATGATGTCCCTTGTGCGCTTCAGCCTCTGCTGTGTCTCCCGTCGATCCAGGCTGATCTGCAGGAGGGCGACCACCTTGCCGGAGTAGTTCCTGACCGGGCCGATAAGGACGGCTCTGTCGGGGGAGTCCTCCAGTGTCGTGAGAAACAGCGGTCGACGCACCGCCTCCTTCAGCGGCAGGGAATCCGCGGGAATGCCACCGCCCCCGTTGCCCACCCCTGCAAGGAGCTTCCATCTCCCCTTCTCCTCCCCTTCATAAAGGACGATATCCATCCCCCATCGCCTGTGCAGTTCCCTGATGAAACCGGCGCCGAAGGAGTGCCCCACCTCCACGGTACCCACCAGCCGCCGGTCATGAAAGATGGGGACGACCCCGCGGATCCCGAATCCCGTCCGTCCCAGTTCGAGCCCTGCTCTGGGAGCCTGATTCTTCATGGCATCCACGATGGTTTTCCTGTAACTTGTCAGGTTGTCTCCGAATTGGTGGGGCTGATGGACCCGGAGGAAGGAGGTGCCCGGCGGGATGTGAAAGTGGACCTGCTCGATGTGGAATTCCTTCTTCAGGTGCAGGAAGGTGGGGAGCATGGAATCACAGAGCCCTGCCCTGTCCCTTGTCGCCATGAGCCGCTGCACATCCCTGTTGTCGGCCATCATGGTGGCCAGGGAAAGGACGAGGATTTTTTTCCGCTGGATTTCTTTCAGGAAGAGGTCGTAGTAATGAATCGCGTCTCTTTCTTCCTGGGCCGTGATCAGCCGCTGCTGTGAGGCCAGCCCGATAAAGGCAAGAATGGTGGTCCCTGTGAAGGCGAAGAAGAGGAAAGGGATGAGGAGCTTCCATCTGAGGCTGATGCTGCGGAGTCGATCCAGGACTGGCTGTATCGTGAGCATAGTTCAGACCGTGTGATCCGGCATGGCTTCGGCTTTATGAAGAGATCCTCCCACGGACGAATCGGGCAGCGATCGTTGAGTGGAACGCAGCATCCGTGAGGAGGGCATCCTTTCCATGTCCCTCAGGATCCTTTTCTGTCGTTCCTTCACATAAGTGCCCGGGTTTGTGGGCGACCATGCGTGGGGGTTGGGGAGGATGGCCGCCAGCATGGCCGCTTCGGAAGGGGTGAGGCGCGATGCGCTCTTGCCGAAGTACCCCTTTGCGGCAGACTCCGCACCCGCAATGCCATCCCCCCAGTCCACGGTGTTGAGGTAGACCTCCAGAATTCTCTGCTTGTTCCAGAGCAATTCGATGAGAACGGTGTAGTAAACCTCCATGAGCTTTCTGAACCATGTTCGGGAAGGCCAGAGGAACACCGTCCGGGCCACCTGCATCGTGATGGTGCTGGCGCCTCTCATCCGCCGGGTGGTGACCATCTCCTCCACAGCCTCCCTGAGTTCGATGAAGTCGAAACCGTTATGGGAGAGGAACCTCTGATCTTCTCCGGCAAGCACGGCCCTGACGAGATGGGGGGATACCTGCTTCAGGGAACGCCACTGAATCCGGGGCATGTTGAAGGGTTCCTCCCCGGATGCCCTGAAGAACCTGTCCTCAAGCCACTGACAGGCCATCCAGGCCGTGAAGGGGGGATTCAGAAATCTGAGGCTCACCACCCCTGCCAGGGACAGGAGGCATAAGCTCAGGAGCGTCCCAAGGCCGATCCTGATGCCCCGGGTGAAGAACCCCCTCGGTCGCTTCTTTTCTCCGGACTTCCGCAATCCTCTTCATCTTTCGGTTTCCCCTCCCTTACTCCCTCTCCCGTCACCGAGGGAGGGCAAGGGCGGGGGTATGCTGACGTTCTCGGCGAACTCCCGATTGGCTGACCTCAGGAGTTCCTCGGCATTCCATCCCCAGCGCCTCGCAAGAGTCGCGAGGTCGAAAAGGACACGGCCGATCCGCTTGCCGACCTGCTCCGCATCTTCCTCGGCAATCGATCCCTCCAGTGCTGCAAAGGCGCGCCGGGTCCGGTCCCATACGTCCTCCCCGCAGGCTGCATTCCGGGTCACCCCGGCCGCCCTTTCCCCCAGCCTGTGGGCCCGCAAAAGGGCAGGAAGCCCTGGAGGGATGCTGTCCAGGGGCGAGACGCCTTCCCCGTTCCCCTCCTTTTCACGCTCCTTGATTCTGGCCCAATTGCGAGAAACCTCTTCAGCGCTCTCCACCTTTGCGCTGCCGAACACATGGGGGTGTCGTCTCACCATCTTCTCATGGATCCGTTCCATGACGTCCACGAGATCGAAATCCCCTCGCTCCTCCCCCATGTAAGCCAGAAAGATGATCTGGAAGAGGAGGTCGCCCAGTTCCTGGCAGACCTCCTGGGGAAGGTCCTTCTCCGATGCGTCAAGAACCTCGTAGGCCTCCTCCAGAACATACATGCGGACCGAGGCACTTGTCTGGCGGGCATCCCAAGGGCAGCCGCCCGGACCCCGGAGACGGGCCACAAGGTCGTAGAGATCCGTCAATGCATGGGATAGTCTATGTCTATTCATCCTTGCCGGGAGGCTCCTTTGTTTTGCCGGGCAATTTGTCGCCCAGTTCCTCTTTCTTCTCCATGAATTTTTTTTTCCACCTCTGGTAATGGTCGGGAGAGATCAGACCCACGATGGACTGATAGGAAACGATGATCCACGGGGCCATCCTGGAACGGGCTATCAGAGGTGTGCCGGAGGGCAGGAAGAAGGTGAGGATCACAATGGCAAGGTAGGTGATGAGAACCCCCTTGAGAAGGGCGAAGGCCAGGCCCAGAAGCCTGTCCACCCATCCGAGGAGGGCCTTCTTGAAAGCCAGATTGAGGAGCCAGCCTAGAAGATTGCAGGCCACGAGGACCATAACGAAGACGACACCGAAACTGATGAGGGAGAGGAAAGGGTTGGGGTTCAGGACCTGCTTGAGCAATTCCGTCATCTGGGGTTGAAAATGACTGCCCAGGAGAATGCCGAGGATGACACCCGCGAGGGAGGCAATTTCCCGTATGAAGCCCCGGAGCAATCCCTTGACGATGAGAAATATCATCGTGCAGATGATAAGGATATCGAGTAGATTCATGCACAATGTTTACCAGATATCCATTGGTTACGTCAAGGTGAATGTCCGGATAGGACAAAAAGGGGGGAGGGCGGGCCTAAGGCAGGCTCGCGGCTGGGGTAGTTATCTGCGTCGCCTCGACATTTCGCCGATTTTGTGGCATGTAAAGAAAAAGGCGGTTCACGCTCTGGGAGGAAGGACGGGCAGATGAAAGAAAACCGAAGAGCGATGGTCATGGCTTCCTTTGCGGGGGATTCCCTGGGCCTGGGTGTTCACTGGATCTACGATCCGGTGCGGATTGAGAAGGAGTTCGGGCGAGTCGAATCCCTCCTCAAGCCGAAGGCCGACTCCTATCACCCCACAAAGGAGAGGGGGGAGTTCACCCACTACGGGGATCAGGCCTTTGCGTTACTTGAGTCCCTGGCAGCGCGCAAGGGCTTCGACCTGGATGACTTCTCAGAGAGGTGGAGGTCCCTTTTCAAGGACTACCAGCGATACTTCGATCAGGCGACCAAGGCCACTCTCGGGAATTTCGCCCTCGGCAAGGGACCCGCGGAATCGGGGTCCCTGTCCAACGATCTCGCGGGGGCCGCCAGGATCGCCCCTCTTGTTTTCTCCTGCCACGACGACATGGACGTCCTCGTGCGGTATGCCAGGGCACAGACTGCAATGACCCACAATACACCGACGGTCATAGACGGCGCCGAGTTTTTTGCGGTGGTGTGCGCGAGGGTCCTGAAGGGACAGGATCCGGTGTCCACCATGGAAGCGGTTGCAGGGGAGAGGTTTGCAGGCACACCCCTGGCGGAATGGGTCGGGAAGGGGGTCCGGTCCAGGGGAGACGACAGTATTTCCACTCTCACCCGGTTCGGCCAGAGCTGCCATGACGAGGAGGCCTTTCCCGGGGTGGTACACCTGATCGCCAGGTACGAAACGGACCTGAAGGAGGGCCTCGTTCAGTGCGTGATGGCGGGCGGTGACAGCGCCGGCCGGGCCATGATCGTGGGCATGGTTCTCGGGGCACACCTGGGGATGGCCGCGCTGCCGCCGGAGTGGATCTCCGGCATGAGGACGGCAAAACGGATTCAGGATCTACTTGATCTTATTTCCTGAGAACTGGTATGGTCGGGACTTGCCGGCGAGAGCGGGAAGGTCATGGAGTGAAAGCGTAGGGGTCTTGATCGCGTCATGTTAACGGAACGGCAGAAAATCGAGCTCATCACCCAGATCAGCCTGGACTTCAACGAGACCAAGGACATCGATCTTCTCCTGGAAAGGATCCTCAGCAACGTCAGGAAGTTTTTCAATGCCGATGCCGGCTCCATCTACCTGAGGCAGGGCGGGGAACTGAAATTCAGTTACACCCAGAACGAGACCCTCCAGAAGAGACTCGATCCTGGCAAGAAACTCATCTACAACACCTTCTCCATCCCGATCAACAGCAGGTCGATCGCCGGGTATGTGGCCAAGAACTCCCTCATGGTCAACATTCCGGATGTCTACGACATAGGTGACTCGGTGCCCTTCACTTTTGACTCCCAGTTTGACCGGCTTTCCGATTACCGGACACGGTCCATGCTGACTGTGCCCATGACCAACCAGCGCAGAGATGTCATCGGGGTCATGCAACTCATCAACGCCCAGGACGACGGCGGGAAGATCATTCCCTTCACCCCGAGTGATGAATCTCTCATGACACATTTTGCAACAAGCGCTGCCCTTGCTCTTGAAAGGGCGCAAATGACACGCAATATCATTCTGAGAATGATCAGCATGGCCGAGTTGAGGGACCCCAAGGAGACGGGGGCCCACGTCAACAGGGTGGGAGCATACTCGGTAGAAATCTTCGAGGAGTGGTCCCAAAGAAGAGGGGTGCCGCTGGAGGATGTGCTCAGGGAGAAGGACCTCCTTAGAATGGCGGCCATGCTCCACGACGTGGGGAAGGTGGCCATCAGCGATCTCATCCTCAAGAAACCGGCTCGACTCACCATGGACGAATTCGAGATCATGAAAAGCCACACCTACCTTGGGGCGAGGCTCTTCAAGGACGTGCAGTCGGATTTTGAGGAGGTGGCCGCTTCAGTGGCCCTCAACCACCATGAGAAATGGGATGGAACGGGTTATCCGGGGTACATTGACCCGGTCTCGGAAACCCCTCTTCTGGGATACGGCACGGCGGAAGGGCTGGCCCGACCCAAGAGCGGGGAAGAGATCCCCTTGTACGGCAGGATTGTGGCGGTGGCCGATGTGTATGATGCCCTTTGCTCCCGCAGGTCCTACAAGGAACCCTGGGATGAGGACCGCATCCTGGGGGAGATGCACCAGTCCTCAGGAAGGCACTTTGATCCTGAAGTGGTGGATGCCTTTTTTTCCTGCCTGGACGTGCTCAAGTCCATCGCGAACCGATATCCCGACAAAGAGTAACGGAACGGAAACTAGTCCAGGATCGGCCTGACCTCTGTAATCCTGAACCGGACGGCCGCGTGGATCATCCCGGCCGCCGCCTTTCCGGCCGCCTTTTCGATGTT
>JAFGPH010000245.1 GCA_016926135.1 Deltaproteobacteria bacterium | reverse complement strand
ATCATCATTACGCTCATCCTCAGACCTTCAGGGCTTTTCGGACGGCAGAAGGAACTGGAAGAAAGGGTATAAAAGGTGAATACGGAAGCGCGTCGGAGGGAGAGAATAGACCGGGGAATCAAGGTCAGGAGTGAAGGAATCTACGCCCTGATGTCTTGGCAGGAGTTGTCCTACCTGACCCTCCCAAGGCTGGTGCTCATCATCGGACTACTCCTGCTGCCCATGGTGATGCCGAGCATGTACTGGCAGCGGGTGATTTCCATTGTCTGCATCTACGCCCTTCTCGCCATTAGTTTCGATTTCCTGGCCCATTTCCTGGGGCTTGTTTCCCTGGGAGGGGCCTTTTTCATCGGGGTGGGCGGATATATGGCGGCAATCATGAACACCTCCTTCGGTTTACCGCCCCTCGTCACCGTACCCATTGCCACCGTGATCGGAGCGGCCATCTGCACCTTCCTGCTCCTGCCCTGCCTGCCCTTGCGGGGCGTCTATTTCGCTATCGTGACCCTCATGTACCCCCTGGCGCTGATGCGGATCATCGAGGCCCTTAACATCCTCGGGGGCACGGACGGGATCATGGGCATAGACAGCTTCGCCAATCAATGGATCGAGCAGTACCTCGTGATCCTCATGGTGCTTTTTTTCCTTTTCGGTCTGAGACGTCTGGTCAACACAGACCTGGGGCTGGTGCTCCGGGCCGTCAAGGACAACGATCAAGCGGTTCGGGCATCCGGGATGAGCATCACCTTCTACAAAGGCGTGGCCGTCTTTATCGCTTCAGGGATGGGGTGCCTGGCCGGGGCCTGCCTGGTCCACATCTACATGTGGGCGGGCATTTCCCTGTTTGCCCTGGATTTTTCCATTCTTCCCATCGCGGCCACGGTCATCGGCGGGGGAGGGACCCTCGTAGGTCCCCTTTTGGGCTGCCTGATCCTGGTGCCCATCTCCGAACTACTGAGGGATCTGGGAACCCTGAGAATCGTCTTCTACTCCCTCATTCTCATGGCGTTTATCGTATTTCGAAGCGAGGGCATCATGGTGTATGGCCAGCGAAAATACCATCAATTTCAGAGATGGGTCAAGGTATGAGCGATAAGCCGATCCTTGAAGTGCAGGAGGCGACAAAGGCCTTCGGAGGGATTCACGCACTGAACCGCGTGAGCTTCGATGTCTTCCCGGGGGATATCCTGGGCATTATCGGCCCGAATGGCTCGGGAAAAACCACGTTGATAAACTGCATCACGGGTTTTATCAAGATGACCTCCGGACAGGTCTTGTTCCAGGGAAGGAAGGTGAGCGGGATGCCGGCCCACAAGATCGCGGATATGGGGATCACGCGCACCTTTCAGATCATGAGGCCTTACTACAGCCTGCCCGCTTACAAGAACCTGATCATCCCCCTGTTTTCTCCGAGGGCCAGGCGCACCGGGGGATGGAGAGGCGGCGGGAACCTCGGAGATCGCGATACCGTGGGAATCGACATCCTGGAGGAAATAGGCTTCGAAAGGGACTCCTTTGTTCCCTACAAGCCGGCCTCAAGCCTGCCGACGGGATATTTGAAACGCCTTGAGCTCGCCCGATGCCTCGCCTTGAAACCGGAAATTATTCTTTGCGACGAGGTGTTCTCCGGGCTGAGCATGAGCGAGATTGCCAGTATGGTTCCTCTGATCGAACGCCTCCAGATGGACGGCATCACCCTGGTCATGATCGAGCATCGGCTGCGGGAACTCTTTCGGGTGGCCAATCGGGTCATGGTCCTGAACTTCGGCCATAAACTGGTGGAGGGGACCCCGGAAGAGGTCATGGCCGACGAAAAGGTCAAGGAAGCCTACTTCGGGTCCGAGGAGGTGGAGGAGGTCATGACCTATGCTTGAGGCCACAGGACTGATGGTTTTCTACGAGAACATGCTGGCCCTCAACAACGTCAGCATCCGGTGCGAGGACGAACAGATTGTCGGGATCTTCGGCGCCAACAGCGCCGGGAAGTCTACCCTGATGTACGCCCTTTCCGGAATCATGGATGACATCCGGAAAAAGGAACAAATGGCGGGAGGGGAACGGATTACGGTCCTGGGACAGATCCTCTATCAAGGCAAGGACATATCCACGGCAAAGCCCAGCCGGAGGGCCCGTATGGGGATCGTGCTCTGTCCGGAACGGCGCAGGATCTTTACGGAAAGCAGTGTCATGGAAAACCTGCGCATCGGGGGTTACCTTGCATCTCCCTCACAGGCCAGGGACACGTTGGAGTATGTGTTCGAGCTCTTCCCGGCCCTTGAACACCTTAAGAAAAGGATCGGGGGCTTCCTGAGCGGAGGAGAGCAGCAGATGCTCGCCATTGGGAGGGCCCTTATGGCCCAACCGAAGATTCTGCTCCTCGATGAACCCCTGTTGGGCCTGAGTCCCCTGATCCAGGCAACCCTGGTCAAGGCGACCCGGGTGATACGCAAGGACCGGCACATTTCCATCCTTGTCAGCGAGCAGTACGCGCGCCCTGTCATGCCCATCGTGGACTATGCCTTTATCCTGGAAAATGGGGCCGCTGTTCTGGAAGGAACCCGGAGTGAGATCATGGGCAATCCGGACGTGCGCTCCGCCTACTTCGGGGTATGAGAAAAAATCCTTTGGAAATGCCTGAAGCTGGAATTGCTTGAGGGAGGCTATGAAGATCAGCGAAGAAGAACTGGAAAAGGAACTTACCTTTACCCGCTTCGATCGAATGAGCGAGCGCTACCCCGATCATACCGCGGTGCTCTACCTGGGGGAACATTTCTCCTATGCACGGCTCCGGAAGCTCAGCGAGCGGTTCGCCGGCGCCCTATCCGACCTGGGAGTGAGAAAGGGAGACCGTGTGATGATCTACATCCCGAACTGCGTCCAGTGGGTGATTGCCTTCCTGGGCATTCAGAAGGTCGGGGCCGCCTTTGTTCCGGTCGCACCTATCTATACCTCCTTCGAGATCGAGTACATGATAAAGGACGCCGGGGTGCAAACGGTCCTGTGTCAAGATACGAACTTCGGCTATGTCAAGGAGGTGCTAGATACAACCGGGCTCGAACGGGTGATCGTGACCAACCTGGTGGATCTCCTGCCCCCCTGGAAACGGTACATGGGAACCCTGTTCGACAAGATCCCTCGCGGCAAGGTGGACCGGGACAGCCGGGTCTATTCCTTCAAAGCCCTGCTCAGGCATGCGCCCCTAAAGACCAGGGTGGATATGGACCCCTGGAAGGACCTCTCCTATATCCTCTATACGGGAGGAACGACCGGCTTTCCCAAAGGGGTGCCGGGAAACCACATCGGGATGACCTCGTATGTCAATGACGTAACCGAGGATGTGGCCGGAGAGCACCTCAAGGAGGGGGAAGACGTCTATATTGCCATCAATCCCCTTTTCCACATCATGGCCCTGGGGCTTTTCATGGCCGTGGGTCTCAATAAGGGCAACATGACGCTGGTCATGCCCGTTCCCCAGGTTGACGCCATCCTGGAGACGGTGCAGAGAAACCGTTGCCGGTGGTTGCTCGGGGTGCCTGCCCTGTATCGCATGATCCTCGAGAACGACCGTTTGAATCAGTACGACCTGAGTTCTCTCAAATACTGTTACTGCGGGGGGGATGTCCTGCCTATCGAGGTATTCAATCGCTGGAAGGAATATACGGGGGAACCCATCTATCAGGTCTATGGTTCAACCGAGGCGGGCCACGTCACCTACAGCCGGATCGGCCTGGAGCCCAAGCCCGGCAGCATCGGCTTCCCCCTGCAGAGCCGGGAGTGCATTGTGGTGGACCCGGAGACCCTGGAAAAGGCGCCCACGGGAAAAGGCGGGGAGCTGTTCGTCACCTCTCCCTATACCCTGAAAAGCTACTGGAACAAACCGGAGGAGACCGCGAATGCCTACGTGAATCTTGACGGGAAAATCTACTACCGGATGAGCGATTTCGTCAGCATGGACGAGGACGGGGACCTGCTCTACGTGGAAAGATCCGCGGATATCATCAAGCACAAGGCCTATCGGGTATCCGCCTCAGAGGTAGAAGCCGTGCTTCAGGATCACCCCACGGTTATCGGCGCGTGTGTGATCGGCGTCCCGGATCAAAAAGTCGGAGAGAGGATTAAGGCAATCGTGGTTCTGAAAGAGGATGCGCGGGGCGTGGGAGGTACTGAGCTGATCAAATGGTGCCGGGAGCATCTGGCGCCCTATAAGATTCCGAGCTACATCGAGTTCAGGGATATGCTCCCCAAGTCCAAGGTGGGAAAGCTTCTGAGAAGAGAGGTGAGGGCCGAGGAACGGCGAAAGGTCGAAAAAAAGAAACAATGAACCGGTCTATCTTTGATTCGATTGATGCCGGCATTGCGGCAGGCCAACGCTGCGAGGGTTTTTACCATTTCAAGGGCACCGTCACTGAGAATTTCGCACCATGCCCTTCCTCGCTCTCGAGATGGAGCTCACCTCCCATATCCTCTACCAAAATCATAACCCCGGCCAACCCTAATCCGTGTCCCCTCACCGCATGGTTGTTTGCCGCATCTAGCTGGAAATAGCTCTCAAAGATCTTCTTGTGGTAGACCTTCGGTATCCCTTCGCCATCATCTGCTACCGAGAAAAGGAGGCAGTCGTTTTCTTTATTAACCATCATTTCCACGCGGTTCTTTCGATATTTGAAGGCGTTATATAAGAGATTTCTTAAAATCTGCCGTATCTTGGCCTCATCCAGGAAGACCTCCTGGCGCCAGAGGCCTTCTTCGATAAAGAGCGTAAGGCCCTTTCCTTCCAATTCTTTTCTTAATTGAGGTAGATCGGAACATATCTTGATCCTTTCAGAGGTAACTTGGTCAACAAGGTCAAAGATTTCCACGAGAGATTGCTCGATGAGATCGGAGATCTTAGAAGGGATAACGTTGCTGACGCCGGCCCTCGATCTACCCAATTCCAAGATGTCGTTCACCAGGGCTTGAAGGACCTTGGTATTTCTCAGGGTCCTGACCAACACCTTCTCCTGGTCATCGGTAAGTGGACCGTATTTCTCCAGTCTTGTGAGCAACCCGGAGACTCCGGCCTCAATCACCGCAAGGGGGCTCTTCAGGTCATGGATCAGGAAATCTACTTTGATCTTATCCCGATACATATGAATCTCTCCACGGCGCTAGACGTATTCATACCTCAAGATCTTACCAGGTATGTTCAGTTTTAAAGACGTCCAATCGTGCTGTGCCATAGGTGCCTAATAAATGTACTATATAGCATCCACTTAAAAAATAAAAGGGGCTTTCTCAGCAAGATCGATTCTCAGGCTCAAAGAAAGCCGGGCCATAACGTACTGTGGTTCAGACACTCCGTCTCCATCCTGATGAACGCCCTCTCTAGTTCACCGCAGAGACGCCAAGGACGCTGAGAGAGGTCTTTT
>JAFGPH010000244.1 GCA_016926135.1 Deltaproteobacteria bacterium | reverse complement strand
CTCAACTTCAGGTTTGCGGGGCCGGACATTCTCTACGCTGCGGAGGTGTGCAATCCCAAGGTGTTCGTGCTCGGGTCGGAGTTTTTGCCCGTAGTTCAGCCGGTCCAAAAGGATCTCCAGACAATCAAGAAGTACATCTGCGTGGGTGACACCGTTCCCAAGGACATGATCGACTACAAGACCATAGCGGCTTACAAGGACACCCGAGAGGCCATTGTGGATGTGGACGACCAGCATGATCTGGCCATGATGTTCACTTCAGGCACGACAGGCAAGCCCAAGGCCGTGATCCACACCCACTTTTCCCTCAACAACACGGCCATCGGCAACGGAATGAGCTACTTCGTTGAGAAGAACGACAACTACGTCTTTTTCCTCCCTCTGTATCACAGCGGCACTCTGTTCCTCTGGGCCCCGTTCTACGCCACAGGGGCCACAGGGACGATTCTCAGGGAGTTCACGGATCCCAAGTGGATCATTGAGGCCCTGGCCGAAGAGAAAGGCACGGACATCCTTTTTGTGGTGCCCATCGCCGTGATGATCCTCAACGCCATCAAGAGCGGCCAGCTCAAGCTTTCGGGCTACGATCTTTCATCGTGGAAGTACATGGAGATCGGCGCACAACCCGTGCCGTTCGAGGTCATGAAGAGCCTGGTGGAGAACCTGCCCTGCGCGGTGTCCAATATCTACGGAATCACGGAAGGGGGCGGAGGCGGGACCTTCAACCTCTATCCGGAGGATGTGCTCAGGAAACCGGGTTCCATCGGCAAACCCACTTTCGGAGTGGAAGGAAAGATCGTGGATTTCGAAGGCAAGGAACTCCCTCCCGGCAAGGTGGGCGAGTTGGTTTTCACGACCAGGCGGATGATGAAGGAGTATTACAAGAACCCCGAGATGACGTCCGAAACCCTCAAGGACGGCTGGCTTTACACCGGCGACCTCCTGCAGACGGACGAGGAGGGGTTCTTCTATATCGTGGACCGAAAGAAGGACATGATCACGAGCGGCGGCGAGAATATCTTCCCGGTGGAGATCGAAGATGCCCTGATGCAGAGCCCCAAGATCGACGACGTGGCCTGCATTGGAGCCCCGGACGACCGGCTCGTGGAAGTGGTCATGGCCATCATCCAGGTCAAAGAGGGCCAGGCCATGACCGAAGAGGATGTCCTGGATTTCTGCAAGCAGATCAAACTGGCGAAATACAAGTGGCCCCGCAAGATCGTCTTCGACAGGGTCATGAGGAACCCCACGGGCAAACTCATGAAGCCCCAGATGAGGGAGAAGTACACGGGCCGGAAAGAGGCCTTCAAGAAGCTGGCGTAGCGAGAGTCGTACGCTTGCAGGAAAGGACGGGGGATTCCCCGTCCTTTTTTTCTTGATTTGCGTCCTTGACATTTCCTGCACAATGAGTTCTATAATCCCCCCCATACAACCCCCCTAATCCTTTTCCATCCTGACTGAATTCATCTGAATTTCGAGCCCCGGTCCCGGCAAGGACGGGGCGATAGGGTGTCCTGCGCTGCGGGACGATAGATTACGGGAGGAAACGCAATGGGACTGCATGACTTTACGTTCTACGATCTGATCTCTCGCAACAGCCTGTCTTTCGGGAACAAGGCGGCATGGCAGGAGGTGGAGGACGGCCGCACCATCACCTTTGCCGAGTACAAGAAACAGGTGGACCGCCTGGCCCGGGGTCTCCAGGAATACGGCATACAGAAGGGGGACAGGGTCGGGATCGTGGCCAAGAACTCCTTCGAGTACTTCCTGGTCTTCGGCGCGGCCGCAGCCCTGGGCGCCATTGCACTGCCCGTCAACTGGAGGCTCTCCGCCGAGGAGGTCTGCTTTATCCTGAATGACGGGGCCCCCCGGATCGTCTTTGCGGACGAGGAATACCAGGAGTTGGGCGAGGCCTTGAAAGACAAGCTCCCTTCGGTAGAAAGCTATTTCAGCCTTGGGACGGGCAGCGCCGGTTTTACAGGGCTTGACAGCCTCATGGCCAACCGCGGTGATTTCAACCCCGTCGAAGTTTCCACCAGCGACGGCTTTGTCATCATTTATACAGCCGCTGTGGCAGGCAGACCAAGGGGGGCGCTCCTCAGCCATGGCAATGTCCTTTGCGCCGACATGCACTTTGCCTACCAGATGGGTCTCACCCACAAGGACGTGCACCTCCATTTCCTGCCCTTCTTTCATGTGGGGGGTCTCTTCATGGCCACTTCCGGTTTTCATGTGGGCGCCTTGAACATGAATATGAGAAGATTCGATGCAGAGCAGGCCGTCCCGATGATCCAGAAAGAGCGGGTCTCTTACATGATGGTCTTCTCCCCCATTCTCTCTTCCATTTTGGAGGTGCAGGAGAAGAAGGGGGGAGACCTCGGTTCTTTGAGGGCTGTGACAGGCATTGACACGCCGGAGACCATTGAAAAGTACCAGAAACTCACGGCCGGGAATTTCTACAGTCTCTATGGGCAGACGGAGACATCGTGCCTGGCAACCCTGGGTCCGTACAGTGAAAAGCCGGGCTCAGCCGGGAGGGTTTTACCTCTCACCGAAGTAAGACTTGTGGACGACTATGACCGACCGGTCTCGGTGGGGCAGGTGGGGGAAATCACGGTCAGGGGCCCCATGGTGTTCCAAGGATACTGGAATCTGCCTGAGGAGACGGCCCACACCT
>JAFGPH010000243.1 GCA_016926135.1 Deltaproteobacteria bacterium | reverse complement strand
CATATAACTCAGCTGATTTGGTGGTGTTCCACCGTTCCATGGTATAGTGCACCAGCTTTGCCTCTGATAAGAACGACTAAAGTGGACAATTTCAAAAAGGCTTACGGCCTAAGGCTCAAGGGAAAACAATGCGTCAACTGCTCTCTTTCGGTGCGCCGTGCGCCATACACCTTGCCCCTCTTTGTCGGCGTGCTATTTGATGCAGACCTTCCGCACCTGTTGAATATCCGTCTGTCCCAGGAATACCTTCCTGATTCCGTCCTGCATGAGGGTGGTCATCCCGTCTTTTACGGCCTGCTCCCGGAGATGTTCCATCTTGGCCTTGGTCTGGATCAGGGATTTCATGGCGTCCGTGCCGTCCAGAAGTTCGATGATGCCGGTCCTTCCCTTGTAGCCCGTCTGGTCGCAGGCCTCGCACCCGTTGGCCTTGTAAAGAATCAGGTCGTCGTTGTAGGGATACCCCATGGCGTCGAAATCCCCGTCATAGGTTCTCACGAGATTGTCGAACTCCTCCCGGGAGGGATGATAGGGTTGCTTGCAGGCCTTGCAGAGGGTCCTGACCAGTCGCTGTGCCAGAACACCGATGATGGCATCGGCAAAATTGAAGGGGTCCATACCCATGTCCAGCAGCCGGGTGATCGTCTCCGGTGCGCTGTTGGTGTGAAGGGTGCTGAATACCAGGTGGCCGGTGAGAGAGGCTTCGATACCGGTAGCAACCGTTTCATGGTCCCTCATCTCACCCACCATGATCACGTCCGGGTCGGCCCTCAGGAAGGAGCGCATGGCTGCGGCAAAATCGAAACCGATCTTGGGCAGCACCTGGACCTGACGGAGCCCCTTCTGGGTAATTTCCACGGGGTCTTCGGCGGTCCAGATCTTGGTCTCCGGTTTGTTGATGTGGTGCAGGATGGAATGCAGGGTGGTCGTCTTGCCGCTGCCGGTGGGTCCGACCACGAGGATGATCCCGTAGGGCTTGGAAATCATGTTCAGAAGGAGATCGTGGTTTCTGTCACTCATTCCCATAACATTCAGGGGGATGGGTTCGCCCGCCGCAAGGATACGCATCACCACATCCTCTTCTCCCCCGACCGTAGGAATGGTGGCCACCCGGAGTTCGATATCCAGGGGACCGAACTTCTTGAACTTGATTTTTCCGTCCTGGGGTTTGCGACGCTCCGAGATATCCAGGTCCGCCATGATCTTGATTCTGGAAGAGAGCGCTTTTCTGAAGTTATAGGGGACCACCTGATACTTCTGGCAGGCCCCATCGATCCTCAACCGGATTTCCGCACCTTCCCTTCCGGGATAAGGCTCAATGTGAATGTCCGAGCACTTCTTTTTGCAGGCATCCATGATGATCTTGTTCACGAGCTGGACAATGGCGCTGTCATCTTCAGTCAGCATGTCCACCCCGCCTTCCCCCTCTTCCATGCCTTCTCCCGAGTCCAGTTTGGCCATGATATCGTCGATGCTCCCGTCATCCTGGGCCACAGGGGTGCCATAGAAGTAGTCCAGAAACTGGAGGATATCCTCTTTCAGCCCCACGGCAAACTCGTATTTCTCGGCCGGGAGCAGGGATTTCACACTGTCGATTTTGTCCAGGCGCTGTGGGTTATCGATCAGGATCTTGACTTTGCCATCCTCCCTCCCCAGGGGCACCCAGAGGTTGCTCTTGAGATAGACCTGTTTCAGCTTGGCCAGCAAGTCGAACGGGATGGGGTAATTGCTGTTGAAGGCGACGTAATCGCAATTGAAGAACTCGGACAGCGATCGCCCGACCTCTTCCTTTTTCACCTTCATGTCATTGATGAACACCGACTCGATGGAGGTCTTTTGGTCCCGGGCCATGGCGATGGCCCTTTCCAGTTCCTTCTCCGTGATGATGTTATTGTCGATCAGGTAGTCGAACCGCGTCTTCTTGGTTCTTTGCTGGGAGAGTTTCCTCTGGTTGAAGAAGGCGATTCCCAGGACATTCGCCATCTCCACCGCACAGTTCTGGTCGTCCAGGGTGAATCGGTCCCCATTCTGCTTGTTGATAAGCTGGAGCACGCCGATCACGTATTTCTTGTAGAAGATGGGGACAGTCAGGATCTGTTTGGTCGCGTATCCCGATTTCTCATCCCAGCTCTTGTCAAAGCCCAGATCCTTGTTGATCATGCTCAGCTCATGGCTGTCGTAAGCGTTGGCGATGTTGGTGATCTGGGCGTTGTTGGCGGTATACCCTGCGATGCTCTTGTTGTTGATGGGCACGCGGATCTCTCCCGGGATGCTCCCCTCCTTGAAGCGGGAATAGATCTCCTTTTTCCTGCCGTCCACCACATAAATGGTGATGCGATCCGCGTCGAAGAGGGTCAGCATCTGACCCCTCAGATTGATCAGGATCTCATTGATGTCCTTTGCCGCATGGATCTGGTTGGCAATGTCGTTCAATGCCTTATAATAGGACAGCCTCTCTTTGTCCTGACTCGCGCCCTGGTTAGCCCTGTCCTGCATTTCCTCCTCCTCTACTGATCCTTGCCCTGGAGGGCATGGCCGTTCTCCAAGATGGCCCGTTTGTCATCCCTCACGCATTTTAGACCACCTTGCGCTCCTTTTGAAGTCAAATCGTAACCGAATGTCATCCGGATTCCCGGGGTGGCATGATCCGGCCGGACCTGTTTTTCTCGAGGCGATGAAGGGAAGGCGCAGGGTCAAAAGCCCACCCCCGTTCGGCGAGCATTTCCTGGCACTGTGCCCCCTCCTGGTGGCCCAGAAAAGGTCTTGACAGCCGCAATCTTCTAAGGTATACGTCTTACTTGAGAATTTCAGTTGGCCGTGCGTTCTTGTCTTTCCCATTTCGGGTAAACATTCCTCCAGTTCATAACCCTTTTGGCATCAACCCCCTCTCCGCAGTCGGAGCCTGTTCATGCGCAAAGCCATGCCCAGCCTTTCCGTGGAGATCCCAGAGAATGGGGGTAAGCATTCAGTTCGCGGATGGAGGGCGGGCCGGTCACGACGCCCAGTCTTCTTGGGTCCCACCATCAACCACCAAACAGAAAAGGAGGAAATATGGAGGTGAAAAAGATTGTATTACCCGAGTCCGAGTTGCCCCGACAATGGTACAACATCATGGCCGATATGCCTACGCCCATGGAACCTCCGCTTCACCCGGGAACAGGGCAACCGGTCGGCCCGGACGACCTGTCTCCTATCTTTCCCATGCCCCTGATCCTGCAGGAGGTGAGTCCGGAGAGATTCATCGACATCCCTGAAGGGGTTCTGGAAAAGTACCTGATGTGGAGACCCACGCCCCTTTACCGGGCGTACAGTCTGGAGAAACATCTCAAGACCCCTGCCAGGATCTACTTCAAGAACGAGGGGGTGAGCCCTGCCGGAAGCCACAAGCCCAACACCGCGGTGCCACAGGCCTACTACAACAAGATCTCCGGAACCAAGAAAATCACCACGGAGACCGGCGCGGGCCAGTGGGGAAGCGCCCTCTCCATGGCGTGTGCCTTCTACGGGCTTGAGTGCAAGGTCTTCATGGTGAAGATCAGTTTCAACCAGAAACCCTACCGCCGCATCATGATGGAGACCTGGGGGGCAACCTGCATCGCCAGCCCCAGCACGGAGACCAAGGCGGGACAGGGCATACTCGCCGAGAACCCCGATTCTCCCGGGAGCCTGGGCATTGCCATCAGCGAGGCCGTGGAAGCGGCCGTCATGGACCCCGACACCAAATACTCCCTGGGCAGCGTGTTGAACCATGTCATGCTGCACCAGACCGTCAACGGCCTGGAGTGCCTGAAGCAGATGGCCATTGCCGGTGATTACCCGGATGTGATCATCGGGTGTGCCGGGGGCGGCAGCAACTTCGCCGGTCACGCCTTCCCCTTTGCGAGGGACAAGATCCACGGGAAACAGATCGACATCATTGCCGTGGAGCCGGCATCGTGCCCCACCATGACCAGGGGGCCCTTTGCCTATGACTTCGGGGATACGGTGCAAATGACCCCCCTCCTGCCCATGCATACCCTGGGACACTCCTTCGTGCCCGCACCCATCCATGCGGGCGGGCTCAGGTATCACGGTATGGCGCCCCTCGTAAGCCAGCTTATCCTGGACGGGGTGATCCGGGCCGAGGCCGTGCAGCAACTGGAGACCTTCCAGGCCGGGATCACCTTTGCCAGGACGGAGGGTTTCATCAGCGCCCCTGAAACGGACCATGCCATTGCCGTGGTGATTCGCGAGGCCATCAAAGCCAGGGAAGAAGGGAAAGAGAAGGTGATCCTCTTCAACTGGAGCGGCCACGGCCTGGTGGATATGGCCGCCTATGAAGCCTTTCTGAGAGGTAAACTGGCAGACCACGCCCTGCCCGAGGAGGAGATACACAGGGCCCTTGCCGACATTGACCCTTTGCCGAAGCCCAGGCAGTACACACCCAGCAAGGTCTAGTGGGCTGGTCCGGGAAAACCTTTCTGCCCGATTCGCGCAGCGCCCCCACCCCCGTTCTCTCCCTTCAGGGAGGAGGAACCGGGGTGGGCGGTTCGTTTTTTCTTACAGGATTTCCGCCGGAGGCCCGGCGACGTGGCCTCCGGCCCTTTTCTTTGTGGTTGTGGCTGACCTCTTACGAAGCCACCAGAAGGGATTGCCATGAAAAAAGACAGCACCCCACCCGGAGACGATTACCAGATCCGATGCCCCAGGCTGGGTCATCAGGTCCCTTTCTCTTACTGCCGTTGGGAAAACAAGGGCCTTCCCTGCTTCAAGGTCATGGATTGCTGGTATGATCATTTTCTGGTAGAAGACCTGTTGCGTAAGGAGCTTCAATCCGAGGAATGGGACGGTCTTTTCCAAGGACCTCCCAAACCCAAGGTGCTCACCTTGGTGGAACTGATTGAAAAGGCGAAAAGGAGCGAAAAGAGCTAGCATGCCGAGAGTCGAGATCCTCCTAGGAAACGGGGCTGTCGCCCTGGGGCTACTGGAATCCGGTTGTCAGGTCGTGACATCCTACCCCGGCACTCCGAGTTCTGAGATCCTGCCGGAGGTGATCCGCCTGGTCAAGTCGGAAAACCTCAACACCTACGTTGAGTGGTCCACCAACGAGAAGGTCGCGCTGGACAACGCCTTCGCGGCCTCCGTGACCGGCAAGAGGGCAGCCTGCTGCATGAAGCAGGTGGGCCTCAATGTGGCGGCCGACTCCCTGATGAGTGCCGCCTACCTGGGCACCGTGGGCGGGTTGGTGATCATCTCCTGCGACGACCCCGGACCTCATTCCTCACAGACCGAACAGGATACGCGTTTCATGGCGCGTCTCGCCAAGGTGCCTGTCCTGGACCCTTCCACTCCCCAGGAGGCGAGGGAGATGGTGGAGGTGGCCTTTGCGATCTCCGAGGAGTTCAGGATCCCCGTGATCCTGAGACCGGCCATCCGGGTCTGTCATGCCCGCCAGAATATCGCCTTTGGTGAAATCCCCAGGCCGGACCGTAAGGGTTCCTTTGAAAAGGATCCCATGAGATGGGCGGCCACCCCTCGTTTCCGGCTGCTCCTCCACGGCGAACTGAACCGAAAACTGGTGGAGATCGCCGGGAGATTCGAAACCCTCACCCGGCACAATTTCCACTCCCTGGAAGCGGGCAAGAGTTACCCCCTGGGGATTATTGCCGGAGGTATTCCCTATGCGGTCATTCACGATCTCCTTCTGGAGGAGGGTCGCTCCGATATCCCCGTGCTCAAGATCGGGACCCCCTTCCCCTTCCCGGAGTCCCTGGCTACCGTGTTCATGGCCGCTTGCGAGCGGGTGCTGGTTCTCGAAGAAACGGACACCCTGATCGAATACCTCCTGAGGAACGGCCAGAAGGTGTTGGGGCGGATCTCCGGCCACGTACCCGCAGAAGGGGAAATGGTTCCCGAGGTGATCCACAGGGTCGTGAACAGGGTTCTCAAGGAACGGGAACTGAATCCGTTGCGTGAGGTCGATGACCAGCCGGCCCTGGATCTCGTCAAGGGACTTCAACTCCCGGTGCGCAAACCTACCCTGTGTCCCGGATGCCCCCACAGGGCCGCCTTTTTTGCCATCCGGAAGGCCAGACCCAAGGCCATTTTCACCTCCGATATCGGGTGCTACACCCTCGGGCTCAACCTGGGGGCGGTCGATACATGCCTGGACATGGGGGCGGCCATCACCATGGCCTCAGGCTTCTATCATTCCTTTGCCCAGGACCGGGAGGAGAGGCCTGTCGTAGCCACGATCGGGGACTCCACCTTCTTTCATTCCGGAACCGCCGGCCTCGTGAATGCGGTTTACAACGGTGCGAGGTTCATCCTGGTTATCCTGGACAACCTGACGACAGCCATGACCGGCATGCAGCCGACCCCCGCCCTCGGCATTCGGGCGGATGGGAGCGAGGGCAAGGCCATCTCCCTGGAAAGGGTGGTTGCAGGTTGTGGTGTGGACTACATCGAGGTCCTGGACCCCTACGATATCCCCAGGATGGTGGAGTCTCTCAAGAAGGCCGCCGAATATGTCAAAGAACCGGAGGGGGGCATAGCCGTCCTGGTGGCCCGGCACCCCTGCCTGATCGCTTACAGGGGCCAGGCGATTACCCGGAAGAAGAAGGTGACCGTCACCGACAAGTGCGCCCAGTGCAATTTCTGCCTGGATCGATTCGAGTGCCCCGCCCTCTATCATGACGAGGAACTGGGAAGGACCAACATCAACAGGACGATTTGCTCCGATTGCGGCGTGTGTCTTCAGATCTGCCCCAAAGGGGCCATTGAGGAGGTGGAAGAACACTGATGGATGCGATCAACATCGTGCTTTGCGGTTTGGGCGGTCAGGGGATCCTGTTTATGACCAAGGTGCTGGCCCAAGCGGCCCTGGAAAAGGGCTACAACGTGATGGGCGCCGAGACCCACGGCATGGCCCAGAGAGGGGGGTCGGTTGTCTCCCACCTCAGGCTCGGAGAGATCAACGGTTCACTGGTGAGAAGCGATTCCGCCCACTTCCTGCTAGCCCTCGACGAGACAGAGGGGTACCGGAGCCTGCCCTTCCTCGCCAGGAGGAGCCGGCTTTACGCAAACACGGCTTCCCCCTCCTTTCCGAGGGAAGAAGTGAGGAACTACCTCACGGGCAGGGAGATCGTCTCTCGTGGCGTGGCGGCAGGGCGGATCGCCCGGGAACTGGGGGCACCCCTTTCCTCCAATCTGGCCCTCCTGGGGTACTATACCGCCTTTGGGGAGGGGCCGGTCAGCCCTCAGGAACTGAGGGCGACTATCGAAAGGATCAGCCCGGAGCGTTTCCGGGAAACCAATCTCAGGATCTTCGATGCGGGGCTCAGGAAAGGCATGGAGGAAGAAAACGCATGAACAGGGTGGCGGGGCTCCTTCTGGCGGCAGGCACCTCCTCCCGCATGGGGAGGCCCAAACAGCTGTTGCCTTTCGGGGATGCCTCCCTCCTCGACCACGCCCTTGAACAAACCCTTCGATCGAAACTGGACCGTGTTGTGCTGGTTCTGGGTCACAGGGCACAGGAGATCCGGGAGCATCTCGACACCGACCTCAATCACCCGAAGCTCACCGTCCTGGAAAACGCGGGTTACCGAAAAGGCATCAGTTCCTCCCTCTTGTGCGGGTTGCGAGAGGTGGAGGAGGACTTTGACCACGTGATGGTCATTCTGGGGGACATGCCGTACATCACATCCGATCTCATCAACCTTCTTATCCGTCAATACCGGGCCTCGGGCCAGGCCCTGGGCGCCGTGAGGACAAAGACGGGAAGATCCCATCCGGTTATCCTGGACCGCAGGTTTTATCCCGACCTTCATCGGTTGGAGGGCGATGTCGGGGCACGGGACCTCTTTGCCCGATTCCCCGAGGAGCTTTGCCTGGTGGACCCGGGGGATACCTATCAGGACCTGGATATCGACACCCCCGAGGACTACGAGGCGGTCCGCAACTTGGTATTTCGGGACATTGTTGACTAGGTTGCTGATTACAGCGGCCTGCCAGTGTGGTGTCTCAACGTTGACTTTACCATGATGCCGCGGCCACAGGAACGCCCAACAGGGAGGTCGGGGGGTGGTCTCTCAGGGCCGCAACGCATCTTTCTCCTCTGCCCCTTACCGCCCCCGTGATGTTG
>JAFGPH010000033.1 GCA_016926135.1 Deltaproteobacteria bacterium | reverse complement strand
TTTCGTGCGGGTAGGTGGAGGCGGCAGCGGGCATGAGCACAATCTACGTCATCAGTGGGCCGGAGATAGGGCGGTCTTTTGACCTCCCCGGGAATGCCCTCTATCTGGGGAGAGCGCCCGACAACGACATCCAGATTAAGGACCGTTTCGTTTCCCGCCGGCATTTGCGTATCCTGAAGAAGGGTGAGAGATACTTCCTGGAGGACCTGGGGAGCAAGAACGGCACCTTCATGGACGGCGAACTGATCAAGGAGGGAGTGGCCGTGGAACTGAGGGAGGGGAGCCCTGTCGTCCTCGGAATGAGCGTCATCTGCCTGGGAGAACAGTGCCCGGAGGACATCCTCGAACTCCTGCAGTCCATGAGACTTCCAGGACAGGTGAGGGAAGGGGTTTCTGAGCCACCGCAGGACAGGGAGATGACGCCCCAGAAGAACATGGACCTGCTGAGGAAGGTCTCTGAGGTGCACAGTGAGTCTCTGAACCTGGTGGAGATCCTGGAAAAGATCCTGGATCATGTTTTTGGGCATTTCACGTGGCTTGACCGGGGGGCCATCATCCTGCTGGACCGGGAGACGGGGGAGATCTCTGAGGTCGTGTCCAAGGTCAAGGGTGAGACGGAGGACAGAGGGGAGAGATACTGCCAGGACGTTGTGGAGCAGGTGATCGAGGAAGGAAAGGCGATCATGTTTCCCAGTCCGGATGCCGAAGTGGAGGGATCGGACCTTCCGGACACCCTCAAATTGCTCAAGATCAGGTCGGTCATCTGCGTGCCCCTGATCAGTCAGTCGCGGGTGAGAGGGGTCATCTACGTGGATTCGGTCCGAACGGTCCACGGCTTCAGGAAAGAGGATCTTTCCCTCTTCAGGGCACTGACCATCCCTACCTCCAATGCCATAGAGAACGCCGTGCTCTACTCGAGAAGGAGACGCTCCTGATCCCGTGGGAACCCAAGGAGGCGAATCGCAATGCCTGAAGTGCGCGTCCATCCCGACATCTTCCGGGATTTTCCTGACTTTCGCAGGGGAATCGTGGTGGCCTCGGACATGCGGAACCAGGGCGGTTCGGCAGATCTCGAGGGCTTGCTGAGCCGGGTCGTGGAGGAAAGGAGGCTTCGGCCTGTTGACCTCAAAGGCGATCCCCGGGTTCTCGCCTGGAACGAGGCGCATCGCCGGTTCGGATCCAACCCCAACAAGTTCCCGCCCGCCCATGCAGCCTTGCTGAAACGGATCCAGAAGCCCGGGAGCCAGGTCCCGTTTATCAACAAGGTCGTGGCGATCATGAACTGCAATTCCATCGAGGCCGTGATGCCCGTGGGCGGGGATGATCTGGATCGGGCGGGCCTGGTCCTGGAACTGCGCCGCGCATCGGGCGCGGAGACATTCATCCCCCTGGGTACGCCGGAAGCGATGGAGCACCCCCTGCCCGCGGAAGTGATCTACGTCGTCGCCGATTCGGGAGACGTCATGTGCCGTCGATGGAACTGGCGAAACGGACACACGACCTGCATCACGGAGGACACCCGCGCCATGGTGATGAACATCGACGCCCTCGGAGTGGAGAGCGAAGCAAGGGCGATCGCCGGCCGGGACAGGGTGGCCGAGATGCTCGTGGAATTCTGCCAGGCCCGGGTACTCACGGCGCTTCTCAGCCCTTCGCAGCCTGTGTATCGCTTTGAAGTATAAAGACCTGTGAATCATTGACGTGAAAAGAGACCCCCGTCACCCCTGTCCTCTCCCTCCACCTGGGTGGAGAGGGGGGGGTCATCTGCGGGGGTGATCGTAAGTGTGATCATGCGCGCTCAGCCTTTCCTTGTTCCTTGAGCCCCGCACCGTAAACCTCTCCTTTATCGCTGCAGATCGACTGAATTATAAATTGACAGTGGGATCGGGTTTTTACTATAGTCGCGACGGGGTGTGAAAGCGCTTTTTCCTGTACTGGCGCGGCTTTCCACATGGTGAGGGATCGCGCCTCCATGTCGAGACGGAGGGTTTTGGTTTCCATGGATATCGTCATCGGATCCGATCATGCCGGATACGACCTGAAGGAGGCGGTCAAGGCCTTCCTGGCCGAATCCCCCGGGTACAGGGTGAAGGACATCGGCGTATTCAGCCGGGAGTCCGCCGACTATCCGAAGATTGCCCGTCAGGTCGCTGAGGCCGTTGCAGGTGGGATGTACGAGAGGGGGATCCTGGTGTGCGGAAGCGGAATCGGGATGTCCATTGCGGCCAACCGGCACAAGGGGGTACGTGCCGCCCTGTGTCTGGATCTTTACACCGCCAGGATGTGCCGTCTCCACAACGATGCGAATGTCCTGACCATGGGAGGAAGGATCCTGGGGCCCGGCCTGGCCTTCGAGATCGTGGACACCTTTCTGAAGACCCCCTTTGAGGGGGGCCGGCACGAATCTCGTATCAACCAGATGGATTCTTGAAGCTATGGGACCGGGAGAGATCGAGCTGAGAAAGGTTGATCCTGAAGTGGCGCGGGCCATGGATGCCGAGATCGGCAGGGAGAGAAACACCCTGGTCATGATCGCCTCCGAGAACTATGCCTCAAGGGCCGTGATGGAGGCCCAGGCCAATGTGATGACCAACAAGTATGCGGAGGGGTATCCGGAGAGGAGGTACTACGGCGGGTGCGAGCACGTGGATACGGTGGAGAGGCTCGCGGTGGAGAGGGCCAGGAGGCTCTTTAAGGCCGAGTACGTGAATGTGCAGCCGCACTCCGGGTCCCAGGCCAATATGGCGGTGCTGCTCACCTTTCTGAAGCCGGGGGACACGATCCTGGGCATGGACCTCTCACACGGAGGTCACCTGACCCACGGAAGCCCCGTCAGTTTCTCGGGGCGGCTGTTCAAGGCGGTGGTGTATGGCCTGAATGCCGATGAGCGCATCGATTACGGGCAGGTCATGGACCTGGCCGAGAAACACAGGCCAAGGATGATCATAGCCGGTGCGAGCGCCTATCCCAGAATTATCGACTTCCAGAAGTTCGGTGAAATCGCCAGCAGGGTTGATGCCTACCTGATGGTCGACATCGCCCATATAGCGGGGCTGGTCGTGGCGGACCTCCATCCCTCCCCCGTAGGGACGGCGGACTTCGTGACCTCCACGACCCACAAGACACTGAGGGGTCCCAGGGGCGGGCTCATTCTCGCGGACGGCCGGCATGGAGGCGCCGTGGCCAGGGGGGTGTTCCCGGGAATCCAGGGGGGGCCCCTGATGCATGTCATTGCGGCTAAGGCCGTGTCCTTCGGGGAGGCCCTGCGGCCCGAATTCAGGGACTACCAGGCCCAGGTGATCCGAAACGCGCGGGCCCTGGCCGATGAACTCCTGGGCATGGGCTTTGACCTCGTGTCCGGGGGGACGGACAACCATCTCATCCTGATGGACCTCTCGAAACGGGGGCTGAGCGGCCTGGAGGCCGAGAGGGCGCTGGGGAGGGCCGGCATAGCGGTCAACAAAAACGTTGTGCCTTCCGACAAGCGGGGTCCGCAGGTGACGAGCGGGCTGAGGCTCGGGACACCGGCCCTGACCACCAGGGGAATGAGGGAACCGGAGATGGAGCGCATCGCCGGGTTTGTTAAACGGGTCCTGGATCAGCCCGAAAGCGAAAAGGTGATCCAGGGGGTGCTGAAAGAGGTGGGGGAACTTTGCAGGGGGTTCCCGGTTTACGCGTACCTGGGGACGTAGAATCTTGGTTTGCCACTTTTCTGCAAATTGCGGAGAATTTGGAGGCCGGAGGTGATTGCATCAAACCGCTGGTGCAAGGTCCAGGGTCCAGGGTCGAAAAGACCTTTGGACCGGCGGCCCGTCCTCCGCAGTAGCTCTGCTACGGAGGGTGGAAGGCGTATGAACCTTTGGACCTTCCACGACCTACTGTCTCCACGTTTGGTTGCAGCCGTAGGCCTGCATTGGGAGATGGGCGGGAAGAGGGAAATCAAAGGAGAGGAACGAATGCCCGTGACCAGACCCTCGTGGCCTGAGTATTTCATGGCCATCACCAGGCTGGTGGCCAAGCGATCCACCTGTCTCAGGAGGAGCGTTGGCGCCGTCCTCGTGAAGGAAAGGAGGATTCTGGCCACAGGGTATAACGGCGCTCCGGCGGGACTGAGACACTGTGAAGAGGTGGGGTGCCTGAGGGAGGACTCTTCCATCCCGTCCGGTGTGCGTCACGAACTCTGCCGGGGGCTTCACGCAGAGCAGAACGTGATCATACAGGCCGCCTACCATGGGATCTGCATCCAGGGGTCCGTTCTCTTCTGCACGAACAAGCCGTGCATCATCTGTTCGAAGATGCTTATCAACGCAGGGATCAAGGAGATTTACTACCTGGACGGGTACGATGATCCCCTCTCTGACCAAATGCTTGCCGAGGCAGGCCTGAGTGTGGTGAGGTTGAATCCATGAGATGCCCCTACTGCAATGAGATTGACAACAAGGTGATCGACTCTCGGCTGAGCAAGGATGGAAGGACGATCCGGCGCAGGAGAGAGTGTATTCCCTGTGCCAGGCGGTTCACCACCTACGAGAAACTGGAGGAAATCCTGCCCATGGTGGTCAAGAAGGACGGGCGGCGGGAGCCTTTCAACAGAGACAAGATCATCGAGGGGATGAAGAAGGCCTGTCAGAAGAGGCCCGTGAGCATCACCAAGATCGAAGAGTTCGTGGATTCGCTGGAAATGTACTTTCAGGAGCTGGGGAAGAAAGAGATCGACAGCAAAGAGGTCGGTGAGAGGGTGATCAACAACCTCAAGGAGTGGGACGAGGTGGCCTATGTCCGGTTCGCCTCGGTCTACAGGCAGTTCAAGGACATCAACGAGTTCATGGCGGAACTGGAAGGCATTTTGAAATCCAGAAGGGAAGCGGAGCAGCACTAGGAAAGGGAGTGATGGAGTGGTGGAGTCATGGAGTGATGGGAAGGCCCAAGGGCAAATCCTCCGTCGCCCCGCGTCGCGACTCCATGGTTCCCCGAAGCCCGCTTGGGGTCGAGAGGGATGAAGGTCGACCACGAGAGATTCATGCGGGAGGCGATACGGCTGGCGTCGAAGGGATTCGGCCTGACCTCTCCCAATCCTCCCGTAGGATGTGTCATTGTTCGGGGAGGCGAGATCGTTGCCAGGGGGTACCACAGAAGGGCCGGAGAACCCCATGCGGAGATAGAAGCCCTCAGGAGGCTGGGAGGCAGGGGAAGGAAGGGAGACAGGCTCTACGTCACCCTGGAGCCCTGCAACCACTATGGAAGGACGCCTCCCTGCACGGAGGCCATCCTGGGGAGCGGCATCCGGAGGGTGGTGGTAGGCACCAAGGACCCGAATCCCAAGGTGGCCGGAGGGGGGTGCCGATTTCTCGCGGAAAAGGGCGTGGATGTGGTGAGCGGCGTCCTTGAGTCCGATTGCCGCCGTCTCATCGAGGTTTTCGCCAAGCACTCCACCACGGGTCTGCCCTTCGTGGTCGCCAAGTCCGCGCTCACCCTGGATGGGTGGAGCGCCACGTCCACGGGACACTCGCGGTGGGTGACAGGGGAGCGATCCAGGGAGTTCGTGCATCGTCTGAGAGAGAGAATGGACGGTGTCATGGTGGGCGTGGGAACCGTCCTCGCCGACGACCCGTCCCTCACGGTCCGGCTGGGGGGCAGGGGGAAGAGACATCCTGCGAGGATTATCGTGGATACACGCCTGCGTGTTCCTGTCCATGCAAAGGTGATCCGGGACGGACTTTCAGCGACCCTGATAGCGATAGGGAGCAGGGTGCCTGCCGCGAGGCGACGGGCCTTGGAGAGGGAAGGAGTGGGCGTCCTGGTCTGCCCCGAGAGAAACGATCGTGTGGACCTGCCGGCCCTCATGAGAAGACTGGGGGAGAGGTCCATCACCTCCCTGCTGGTGGAGGGAGGGGCGACCCTGATGGGTTCCATGATCCGGGAGAGGCTGGTGGACAAGTTCTACATCTTCAAGGCCCCCAAGGTCCTGGGCGGAGGTGAGGGGGTTCCCATGGCCTCCGGACCAGGACCGGAGAGCATGGAGGGATGCATCAGGCTCGGGGATCTGGTGGTCCGGAGGTTCGGGGAGGATGTGCTCTTCGTGGGTTATCCCCGGTACGAGACCGAAGGGGCAAGCTGAAGGTTCAATGTTCACGGGACTTATAGAAGGGTTGGGCAGGGTCAAGGGGATCGCCCGGGTGGGCGGAGAGATGCAGCTCTCCGTTCGCCCCCTCTTTGACATGTCGGATTGCAGGATCGGAGACAGCATCTGCGTGAGCGGCGTTTGCCTCACGGTGACCGCCCTAAGGGACGGCGTGTTCACCGTGGATGTCTCCGGCGAGACCCTTTCCCGGAGCACGCTGGGGCAGATCAAGCAGGACGAGGAGGTGAATCTCGAGAGGGCCCTCCGGTTGACGGATCGTCTGGGGGGGCACCTCGTATCCGGCCATGTGGACGGTATAGGGAAGATCCTGAAAAAGGAGCAGAGCCGGCGGTCGTGGCATTTGGAGATCGGCATGGATGCGGTTCTCGCCGGATATACGATTGAAAAGGGCTCCATTGCGGTCGATGGAATCAGCTTGACGATCAATCGTTGTCATGAGACGGGTTTTGAGGTTAATATTATCCCACAGACGGCGAGGGAGACGACGGTCCTGAAGAAAAAGGTGGGGGATGCGGTCAATATCGAGACGGACCTGATCGGAAAGTACGTAGAGAAGTTTCTGCGGAGAGAGAAGGGGAAGCCACCCTCGGCCATTGATCATGAGATGCTGAAAAAATTCGGGTTCGGTGAATAGGGAATATGCCAGTTTCAGAGATCAAAGAGGTCCTGGAGGACCTGCGACAAGGAAGGATGATCATCCTCGTTGACGACGAGGACAGGGAAAACGAGGGCGACCTGACCATGGCTGCGGAGAAGGTGAGCCCGGAAGCGATCAATTTCATGGCCACCCACGGCCGCGGACTCATCTGCCTCTCCCTGGCGCCGGAGATCGTGGACAAACTGAATCTGCCCCTCATGGTGCAGGAGAACCGTTCTCCCTTCAAGACCGCCTTCACGGTTTCCATTGAGGCCCGTCACGGCGTGACGACCGGGATTTCCGCCGCCGACAGGGCCCGTACCATTCTGACCGCAGTGGCGGACGACGCCAGACCGGATGACCTGGTGCAGCCCGGTCACGTCTTTCCCCTGCGGGCCAGGCGGGGAGGGGTGCTGTTCCGCACGGGCCAGACCGAGGGTTCCGTGGACCTGGCCAGACTGGCAGGTCTCAAGCCGGCGGGCGTCATCTGCGAGGTCATGAACGACGACGGCAGCATGGCCAGGATGCCCGACCTGCAAAAATTCGGGCGGAAGCACGGCCTGAAGATCGCCACCATCAGGGATCTCATCGCCTACCGGATGAGGAACGAGAGTTTTGTCCACAAGGCGGCTGAAACCATGCTGCCTACACCCTACGGTGAGTTCAAGGCCATGGCCTTTGTGAACGATCTGGACGACCACGAGCATCTTGCCATCGTCAAGGGGGAGATCGATCCCGGGAAGGAGATCCTGGTCAGGGTCCACTCCCAGTGCACCACGGGCGACGTCTTCGGATCCTACCGTTGCGATTGTGGAACCCAGCTCCAGAAGGCGATGGAGATGGTGCAGGCCGAAGGCTTGGGGGTGATCCTCTATATGCAGCAGGAGGGGCGGGGAATCGGCTTGGCCAACAAGATCAGGGCCTACGCCTTGCAGGACAGGGGTCGCGACACGGTGGAGGCGAACGAGGATCTGGGATTTGAAGCCGACCTCCGGGATTACGGTGTGGGCGCCCAGATCCTGGCCGCCCTGGGCGTCAGGAAGATTCGGCTCATGACCAACAACCCGAAGAAGATCATCGGCCTGGAGGGATACGGGCTGGAAATCACGGACCGGGTACCGATTGAGACGGAGCCGACACCCGAAAACCTGAGGTATTTGGTGACCAAGTGCCAGAAGCTGGGGCATTTGCTGAAGATCAAGACAACGTGACGGCCGAGGATAAGCAAAGACAGGAGATTCTCTCACACAGGGATCGGAAGAACACGGAGAAAGACTATCTGGATGCCTTTCCGAAGGAGTCCGGAATCCTGCGGACTGGCCCCGTCGAAGGCCTCCATACTTCGGGGGACTCAGTGTTCTCCGGCGAAGCGCCGTCCGGGGACGGGACATCGGGGAAGAGGGGGGTGTGTATGGTTGAGGTACTGGAAGGGAAGATTCGGGCGGAGGGTTTTCGATTTGCCGTTGTGGTGAGTCGATTCAATGACTTCATCAGCTCCAGACTCGCTGAGGGGGCCATGGACGCCCTCCGCCGGCATGGCGCCGGGGAGGACCAGATTTTCCTTGTCAAGGTCCCGGGGGCTTATGAGATCCCCCTTGCGGCCCAGAGGTTGGCCGAGAGCGGTCGCTATGATGCCGTCATATGCCTGGGGGCCGTGATCAGGGGGTCTACCCCCCACTTCGAATACGTGGCGGCCGAGGTCTCCAAGGGGATTGCGGCCGTAGCCCTTGCGAGTAAGATCCCCGTGACTTTCGGGGTCCTGACTACCGACAACCTGGAGCAGGCGATTGAGCGAGCGGGCTCCAAGTCCGGGAACAAGGGCTGGGATGCCGCGGTAGCGGCAATGGAGATGGTGAACCTCTTCAAGCAATTCTGATGATTCCTTTATGTCGCCCGCCCTCCAGATACCAAGGGCCAAGCCGGGCGTCGAGAAAGGCCGGCGTCCGCAGTCAGGGGCACCCGGGTGACTCATCCGCCTTCGCAGGAAGCCACGGTCTCCCGAGCACGGGGGATTGCGGGTGTCCTGCGAAGCCTTGGCGAAGGAGGACTGGAGCTTCGGCGGGTTATGCCGTACCACGGGTGCCACGGGCTCCTGCCCGCGAGGCTCCACTGTCGCGGCCGTTTCGGTGAGGTCCACCAAAGTCAGCCATGGGGAGCAGACGTCAGGCCAGAGAGTTGGCCCTTCAGGTTCTTTTTCACATGGGGTTCTGTCCGGGGGATCCCGGCGAGTGCTTCGACCTCATATGCGAGCACTTCGGCCCATCCCAGGAGATCCGGCCCTTCTCGAGACAGCTCGTGCTCGGCGTGTGCGAGAGGATGGGAGAGCTGGACGAACAGATCCGCCGGGCATCCAGGCACTGGCGTCCGGAAAGAATGTCCCGGGTGGATCTGAATGTGCTGAGGATCGCCCTTTTCGAGGTCCTGTTTCTGAGAGATGTTCCCCCCAAGGTTTCCATCGACGAGGCGGTTGAACTCGGCAAGAGGTACGGATCCGAGGAGTCGGGAGCCTTCATCAATGGGATCCTCGACCACGTCTACCATGACGTGACGCGGGAGGAAATGACGAATGAAGAGTGACGGGTGAAGAATGACGGTGTTTTCAACGAGGATCTAAGGAGATGATGAAGTACGAAGCACAGATCATCGAGAGGAAATGGCAGGATTACTGGGAGAGGAAGGGGCTTTTCAGCGTGACGGAGGACCCCGCGAAGGAGAAGTACTACCTCCTGGAGATGTTTCCCTATCCATCGGGGAAGATCCATATGGGGCACGTGCGCAACTACACGATCGGGGACGTGGTCGCAAGGACCATGCGAATGAGGGGCAGGAACGTGCTCCATCCCATGGGGTGGGATGCCTTCGGGCTGCCTGCCGAAAACGCGGCCATCGAGAACCGGACCCATCCCGCGCGCTGGACCTATCAGAACATCGCCACCATGAAATCCCAGCTCAAGAGGATGGGCTTCAGCTATGACTGGGACCGGGAATTTGCCACCTGCGATCCCGGCTATTACCGCTGGGAGCAACTCGTCTTTCTGAAGATGTACGAGAAGGGTCTGGCCTACAGGAAGAGGACCTATGTCAACTGGTGCGAAAGCTGCCAGACCGTTCTCGCCAAGGAGCAGGTGGAGGACGGTTGCTGCTGGCGCCATACGGATCAGGAAGTGACCATCAAGGAGATGGACAGCTGGTTTTTCAAGATCACGGATTACGCGGACGAGATCCTGGATTACTGTGACCGGCTGCCGGGCTGGCCCGAGCGGGTCCTGACCATGCAGAGGAACTGGATCGGCAAGAGTTACGGGGCCATCATCCGGTTTCCCGTGGTGGACTCGCGGGAAGTGATCGAGGTCTACACCACCAGGCAGGACACCCTCTTCGGCGCCACCTTCCTCTGCTTCGCCCCGGAACACCCCCTGTTGAAGGATCTGGTCAGGGGGTTGCCCCAGGAAAAGGAAGTGCTGGCCTTCATTGACCGGACCCTCAAGGTGGCAAGCTATCTCAGGACGGCGGATTTCACGGTAAAGGAGGGTCTCTTCACGGGGAGAATGTGCGTGAACCCGGTCACGGAGGAGAAGATCCCCATCTACGTGGCCAATTTCGTGCTTTTTGATTACGGCACCGGGGCCATCATGGCCGTGCCCACCCATGACCAGAGGGACTTCGAGTTTGCGCGGAAGTACGATCTGCCCTTGAGGGTAGTGATCCAACCCCCGGACCAGGATCTCCGTGAAGAGAACATGACAGAGGCCTACGAGGGGGAGGGAATCCTCGTAAATTCAGGCCCTTTCAACGGGAAGCGCAACTTGGATGCACTGGAGGAGATTGCATCCCACCTGCAATCGAGGGGGTTGGGCCACAAGACGGTGAACTACCGGATCAGGGACTGGAATATCTCGAGACAGAGGTACTGGGGCGCCCCCATTCCCATCATCTATTGTGAGAGGTGCGGCACCGTCCCCGTCCCGGAGAAGGATCTCCCCGTGTTGCTGCCCCTGGACCTGGAATTGAGGCCGAACGGCGCTTCGCCCCTTCCCTTCGAGCCTTCCTTCTTCAGGACCGCCTGTCCGAAGTGCGGGGGAGAGGCCAGGAGAGAGACCGATACCATGGACACATTTGTGGAGTCCTCCTGGTATTTCGACCGCTATGCCTGCCCTGACTTTGACAAGGGGCCGATCGACGCGAAGAGGGTGGATTACTGGATGCCCGTTGACCAGTACATCGGAGGCATCGAGCACGCCATCCTTCACCTCCTCTACTCCCGTTTCTATACCCGGGTCCTGCGAGATATGGGAGAGATCAAGGTGAGCGAACCCTTCACCAACCTGCTCACCCAGGGGATGGTCTGCAAGGAGACCCAGGAATGTCCGAAGCACGGGTACCTCTACCCCGAAGAGGTGAGGGATAACCGATGCGTGCATTGCGGGGCCGAGGTGGTCACGGGGAACAGCCTCAAGATGTCGAAATCCAAGAAGAACGTGGTGGATCCTGAAGACCTCATTGAACGCTACGGGGCAGATACGGTCCGCATGTTCTGCCTTTTCGCATCTCCCCCTGAAAGGGACCTGGAGTGGAGTGACCAGGGGGTGGAGGGTTCCTTCCGCTTCCTGCACCGCGTCTGGCGACTGGTGGCGGAGAATCTGGAGTTCCTGGTCGGGGTCTCTCCCTATGACGGGAGCGAGCCCCTCTCGGGGCCGCTGAGGGAACTCCACCGCAAGACCCATCAGACCATCAAGAAGGTCACCAACGACATCGAGGACTGCTTCCACTTCAACACCGCCGTCAGCGCCGTCATGGAACTGGTGAACGAGGTGAACAGGGCACTGAGCACGGAAGAGATAAGGGACAACCTGGGATGGTCCGTCGTGAAGGAGGCTGTGGAGGCGGCGATCGTGCTGCTTTCGCCCGTGGCGCCCCACATCACCGAGGAACTCTGGAGCAAGCTGGGTCATGGGGAGAGCCTTCTCACTGTTTCCTGGCCCGCCTGGAGGGAAGAGGCCCTGGAAACGGAAACGAGACTGGTCGTGATCCAGGTGAACGGCAAGGTCAGGGGCAGGATGGAGGTGCCCGTGTCCTGGGGAGAAGGGGAGATCGAGGCCGAGGCCCTTCGAAACGAGAGGGTGAGGAAGTTCATTGGCGACAGACCGATCCGCAAGGTCATCTTGGTGCGGAACAAGCTGGTCAATATGGTGGTGTAGGAAGAATGGAGTGATGGAGCATCAGAAGACCGGGGCATTGGAGTACTGGAGTGATGGACGAGGTTCAAAGGTTCAAGGTACACGGTGCAGGGCGCAAGGATAAAAGAGAAAGGAACTTTAGGCTTTCCTGCCTTGAGCTTCGAGCCTTGAGCCCCGGTCGCCTCAGTCGCCGCCGAAGGCGGGTGAACTTTGGGTCCCTCCCCGTATGGCTGCTCCTCGTGGTGACGGGATTTCTGGGATCCTGCGGGTACCACTTCAGGCCCACCGGCGAACCCATGGGCATCGCCATTGAGAGCCTGGCCATCCCGCTCATGACGAGCACCTCTTCGGAGAGGGGATTCGAGGCGGAATTCACGAAAATCGTCAGGGAGGAATTCATCAGCCACGGACGGGTCCCCCTGGTCCCCGAAGAGAGCGCCCGGTACCTCTTGATCGGCCATGTCTTCGATATCCGGACGGAACCTCTCACCTACGCCTACTCGGAGAGAACCGTCAAAGACCGCACCACGGTCTACGAGGAAACCAAGCGGCGAAGACTGAGACTCAGGGTGGATGTCTCCCTTTTGGAAAGAGCCAGCGGAAAGGTTGTCTGGCGCGAGACAGCCATGGAAACCAAGGCCGCCTACGATGTGGGTACGGATCCCCTCGCCAATCGTTATACCGAACAGGTGGCCCTGGAGAGAATCGCCCGGCGCCTGGCAAAAAGGATCTACATGCAGACCATGGAACGGTTCTGATGAGCAGGGACCTGTCGGCTGAGGATGTGAATCGGGCCATAGAGAAGGGGCAACCTGCCCCCCTGTATCTATTCCATGGCCCCAATGAGTTCCTGATCGAGAGGGTGCTGGGAAGACTCAAGCATGTCCTGCTCCCTGAGTCCGCAAGGGCGTTCAATATGGAGGTCTTTTACGGGGGAGAGTCCAAGCCGGCCGACATCCTTGGCGCGGCCCGCTCCATGCCCTTCCTTTCCGGCCGTCGCCTGGTGGTCGTGAGGCGGACGGAGAATTTCAGGGCTGAGGAACTGGAGCAGTTCCTGCCCTATGTGGAGAACCCGGTCGAGACTACGTGCCTGACCTTTATTTCCGCCAAGGGTGATTTCAAGAAGGAATTCTACAGGATCTTCAGGGCCGCAGGCCGGGCTGTCGCCTGCGAGGAGCTGAGGGATGCGGAGATCCTCCCCTGGCTCCGGAAGACGGCGGCTGAACTGGGTTTCAAGATTCATCCCCAGGCGGGCCTCTACCTCCAGCAGGCGGTGGGGAACAACCTGCGGGATCTCTACACGGAGCTGGAAAAGATGCGCATCCGGCATGGTGAGAGGAGCGTAGGTATCGAGGAAGTCAAGGGCACGGTGGTCCAGAGCCGGTCCTTCACGATCTTCGAACTTATGACCACGTTTTCCAGGAAAGACTGCGGCGCGGCCCTTGCCGTCCTCAACAGGTTCCTGGAGGAGGAGGACAAGAGGGCAGGCCCCCTGCGGATCATCGGTATGTTGAACAGGCAGTTGAGACTGCTCTGGGAGACAAAGGCCGTGCTGCAAAAAGGCGGGGGCAAGAGAGAGGTTGCCGAGAAACTGGGTCCGGCCCGCTTCTCGGCCAGTGACTTCATCGCCCATGCGGCGCAATGGTCGGTGGAGGACCTGCAAAAGGGGCTGGCCCTTCTGTATCAGGCGGACGGGTTCATCAAATCAGGATCATCGGGGAAGTTGGTCCTGGAAAACCTGGTCTTCAGCCTGTGTGCCTCGAAGGGCCTAGGATAGGTTGACCCGGTTCACCGCCCGGCTGAGGCGGGAGATCCTTCTGGATGCCTTTTTCTTGTGTATGGCGCCCTTGTCTGCAATCTTCTGAAGGAGGGACACGGCCTCTTTGAGGGTCTCCTGGGCCCTGGCCGGATCGTTCCCGGCTACAGCCGCTCTCACTGCCCTGACGGCAGTCTTGGCCCTGGTCTTGTGGGCCGTGTTTCTCATCCTTCTCACCTCGTTTTGCCGTGCCCTTTTGATGGCTGACTTATGATTCGCCAAATCTTTTTCTCCTTTTGAATCATTCCTCCCAAAAAGAGGAATTTGTAAAGGAAAGAGGAAAGATTGTCAAGCTTAAATCCTCAAACACCGTTCAGGCAGGTTCCGGAGTGTCAACCGGGAGTTTCCGAGTCAGAGCAAGGGAGTGTCAGCCGGGCTGCGGGCGTGGTGAGCTTTTTCACCCTCCTCAGCCGCATCCTGGGCCTGGTGCGGGACATGGTCGTGGCCCGGTATTTCGGTGCCGAAATGGCCGCAGACGCCTTTTTCGTGGCCTTCCGGATCCCCAACCTTCTGAGGCGTCTTTTTGCCGAAGGCTCTCTCACCATCGCCTTCATCCCGGTCTTTACCGAAACCCTGACCCGCAAATCCAAGGAAGACGCCCTGGAGGTGGCAAGGGCCGTGCTCACCCTGCTTTCTCTCATCCTGGCCGTGGTGACCGTTCTCGGTATCCTGCTCTCGCCATGGATCGTAAGGATACAGGCCTACGGATTCGGGGGGGGCGGTCCGAAGTACGATCTCACGGTCCTTCTTACGCGGATCACGTTCCCCTACATCCTGCTCGTGAGCGTGGTGGCGTTTTTCAGCGGCATCCTTAATTCCCTGAGACATTTCGGGGCACCGGCCGCAGCGCCCATCTTCCTGAACGTGGGGATTATCGGGGCGACCCTCTGGATTTCGCCGCACTGCCCCCAGCCCATCGTGGGTGTGGCTGTGGGGGTTCTCATCGGAGGGGTGATGCAGATCCTGCTCCAGCTTCCGTGGCTATACAGGAAGGGCGTGTCCCTGGCTCCCTGCTGGATGCCCGGGCACCCCGCCGTGAGGCGGATCGGCCTGCTCATGGTCCCGGCGGTTTTTGGCTCGGCCATCTACCAGATCAACCAGTTCATGGGTACCCTTCTCGCCTCCTTCCTTCCCGAGGGGAGTATTTCCTGGCTCTACTACGCCGACCGTCTGGTCGAATTCCCCCTGGGAGTCTTTGCGATAGCCATCAGCACGGCGGCCCTGCCCTCCCTCTCGAAACAGGCCGCCCGGAAGGATATGGAGGGTTTCAAGGAGACCCTGAGCCATGCCCTGAGGCTCGTCTTCTTCATCACCATACCCTCCATGGCAGGCCTTATCATCCTTGGAGGACCCATCATCCATCTCTTTTTTGAGAGAGGGGCCTTTGACGCTTTCTCCACCCTGATGACGGCCAAGGCGCTTCTTTTCTACTCTCTGGGGCTCTGGGCCTTTTCCGGGGTGCGGGTGATGGTCTCCGCCTTCTATGCCGTTCAGGACACGCGGACCCCGGTCCTGGTGGCGGCCGTTGCGATGGCGGCCCATCTCCTTTTCAGCCTTCTTCTGATGGGCCCCCTCCGGCACGGTGGCCTTGCCCTGGCTCTCTCCCTGGCCTCGGGGATTCAGTTCTGCCTTCTGGTGGCTATCCTGAACAGGCGGGTAGGGTTTCTGGATGCCCGGCCGATCCTGGTTTCGGCGGGCAAGAGCCTGACGGCGTCCCTGGCCATGGGTCTCGTCATCCATTTTCTCCAGGGTCGGTGGCTGGGGGATCTGTTGGAGGGAGAGCTGTGGCGACATGCCGTGGCCCTTTTTGGCATCATCCTGGTCGGGACGGCGGTCTACTTCTCTTCGGCCCGTCTGCTCCGCTGCAGGGAGCTTGCGTCCGTGAAAGAGATTTTGGGACCCTTCTACAGAGGCTTGAGGCGAATGGGGCATCACGGATAAAGAT
>JAFGPH010000242.1 GCA_016926135.1 Deltaproteobacteria bacterium | reverse complement strand
GGAAGTCTACGACGTCGTGACGGAGTACCGAAAGAAAGAGAAGTTCACGGTGATCCTGGAGCGAAGATACGTGGTGACGGCCGACGATGCCATCGACATCACGGGCAAGATCATCAAGCTCTATGACGCAGTCAAATAGGAAGTTCAAAGCTGAAAGCTGAAAGCTCAAAGGTCAAATAGGAAGCTCAAAGCTCAAAGCTGAAGGCTCAAAGCTGATCGCTGAACGCTTTCAGGGAGGTATGCCATGGGTAAGAACAATGTCATATTCCTGGAGGTCATCGAGTGGTTCGACGACACGGGCAAGGAACTGGTGCACCGCATCCCTGAGACGGGCTCCGGGGAGATCAAGTTCGGGGCCCAGCTCACGGTGAGGGAGAGCCAGGCCGGCGTATTCTTCTACCAGGGCAAAGCGGTCGAGGCCTTCGGCCCGGGCCGTCACATGCTGAAAACCATGAATATTCCCGTCCTCACCAAGATCGCCAGCCTTCCCTGGGCCATGAACAGCCCTCTACGGGCCGAAGTGTACATCGTCAACATGAAGGTGTTCACCAATCTCAAGTGGGGCACTCGCGACCCCGTGGCCTTCAAGGACTCCGATCTGGGCCTGATCCGCCTTCGGGCCTTCGGGGTGTTCAACCTCCAGGTGGTCCAGCCCGTCCTTTTCATCAACAGCCTTGTGGGCACCCAGGGCATGTACACCACGGAGGAGGTGGAAGAATACCTGAACCGAGTGATCGTCTCCAGGTTCAACGATTACATGGGCCACACCATCGACACGATCCTGAACCTTCCCTCCAAGTACGATGAGCTCTCCGAGGGACTTCAGAAGAGACTCCAGGAGGACTTCAGCCACTTCGGCCTGGCCCTCACCCATATCTACATCAATGCCATCACGCCGCCCCCGGAAGTCCAGCAGGCCATCGATGACCGGTCCCGCATGGGAGTCTTCAAGGACATGAACAAGCTCATGCAGATGAAGGCCGCCATGGCCATGGAAAAGGCATCCGAGGCCGAAGGCGGAGCAGGGCAGGGCATGGGCATGGGCATGGGATTCATGATGCCTGCCATGTTCGCCCAGTACTTCGCAGCAGGCAAGCCGGGAGCCGCTCAGGCCCAGGAGTCATTCCCCTGCCCGGATTGTCAGAACCCCGTGCCTACGAATGCCCGCTTCTGCCCCCATTGCGGTCACCAGCAGGTGGTGTTCCAGCAATGCGCCAAGTGCGGCAAGAATCTCCCCCCCAGCGCAAAGTTCTGCTCCCGTTGCGGCCAGGCGGTGGAAGAAAAGATGAAGCCCCGGTTCTGCCCCAAATGCGGCAGTGAAAACCTGCCGGATTCCGCGTTCTGCAATGAGTGCGGGGAAAAGATGTGAGCAGACGGCGCAAGGAGTACGGCCCACGGTAGCGGAAGCATCCATATCCCATGCTCTTCCTTGCGCCGTGAGCCGTGGGCCATGAGCCGGTCCCGGCTCGGCAAACCACATCATCCGAAATGCCTCCAGATGGAAATACCTCATGCCGCATGCAAGCCGACTCCTCATTGAACACCAGTGCCCTCAGTGCGGGGCTCCCGCCACCCTGGAGGAAACGGACCATCTTTTCACCTGTACGTTCTGCCGGGTGAAGTCCTTTCTCTCCAGCCGTGATTTCTTCCGCTACATGCTGCCCCACCCTTCCCGCGACAACCAGGAGATCATTTATGTCCCTTACTGGCGGATCAAGGGAATCATGTTTTCCAGCGTAGGCGGAGGGGTCAAACACAAGATCGTGGACGTGAGCTGTCAGGCGGTGACTTCCCCCTCTTTTCCCGTGTCCCTGGGACTGCGCAGCCAGGTGCTGAAACTGCGGTTTGTCTCCCCGGAAACGGAAGGCCGGTTTCTGAAATCCGGCGTGCCCATCAGCCAGATGAAGAATACCGTGGAGCAGTGGTCCTCCAGTCACCTTCCAAAACCCGTGTTCGAGCAGGCCCTCATCGGGGAGAGTCTCAGCCAGATCTACTCTCCCTTCTATGTGAAGGCCAGGAAGGTGTACGATGCCTTGCTCGACAGGCCTGTCTCCCTGGAATTGCCGGAGGACTCGGACCCTGCCGGCCTTCCCGGTGGGCACCCGGACTGGCGGATTCAGTTCATTCCGGCCCTTTGCCCGAAGTGCGGCTGGGACCTCGAAGGGGAGCGGGACTCCCTCGTGCTCCACTGCAGGAACTGCCGAACTCTCTGGCAGGAGGCGAAAAACAGGTTTACCCCCATCAGGGTTTCCCACCTTCCCGGGGGGACGGAGGGGGTCCTTTATCTCCCTTTTTACCAGATCAGGGCCGAGATCAGCGGCATTACCCTGGAGTCCTATGCCGACCTGATTCGGGTCGCGAATCTTCCCAAGGTGGTCCGGGAGGGATGGGAAGAACTCCCCTTTCGGTTCTGGTCCCCGGCCTTCAAGGTGCGGCCCGAGGATTTCCTGCGGTTTTCCCGCAATCTCACCCTCTCCCAGCCACAGAAGGAGCTTGCCCCCGAAATGCCACCGGGGGCGCTCTATCCTGTCACCCTTTCGGTCGGGCAGGCCTCGGAATCCCTCAAGATCATCCTGGCCAGCTTCATCAAACCGGCCGACACCATGCTTCCGAGACTCCAGGAAATCAACCTCAAACCCAAAGGGGCCCTCCTTGTCTACATCCCCTTTCAGGAAGAGAGGACCGACCTCGCCAACCCCGATTTCCGGCTGAGGGTGAACAAGCTCTTGCTCGGATATGCAAAGAACCTCTGACAGGTGAGAAAAGGGCGCAAGGCACAAGGCACGCGGCACAAGGAAAAGGAGTTTTCTTCTCGAATTCCCGTCAGCCTCGGACCGTGAGTCATGAGCCGTCATCACGCCTCACTCCTCGGGATTTCGGGCGCCTTGTATCTGAGCGTTTTTGAGCAACCTGCAAGCAAGGGTTTTTTCAGCACCATGCTAGTCCGTGAAATACCCATTGACAACCTCTCCCTGATGTTGAAACTTGTTGAACATGGAGGTCGGGATTGACGGAGGGGTGTTCCTTGTTCAGGCTTTCCGACCTCTGAGTTCTGAGGCTTAGATCTCTGGCCTCTGGTTTCTGACTCCTGTATTCTTCTTTTGAGCTGAAACATGAGACTCGGAATCGATTTTGGAACCACCCGGACCGTGGCCGCGGCCGTGGAAAAGGGCAATTACCCTGTCTGCACCTTCTCGTGGAAGGGCGAATTGAAGGAGTACATCCCCAGCCTGGTGGCGGCCAAGGGAAAAACCCTCTTTTTCGGCTGGGATGCCGCGGAACTCGTCCATGACCCCGATTCCTCTCTGCTCAGGTCCATAAAGCGCCTGGCCCATGACCTGCGGCCCGAAGATCCCGTGCAGATCGCCCCTGAGGTCTCTCTTCCCCTGATGGAACTCATCACCCTCTTCCTGGTTCACCTGAAGAAGATGTTGACCCACCACAGCAATCTGGTGCGAAAGAAGAGCGCCGACATGGAGGTGATGGTGGCCACACCGGCCAATGCGAACAGCAACCAGCGGTACCTCACGCTGGAGGCCTTTCGCAGGGCGGGCTTTACCGTGCTGGGCGCCATGAACGAACCCTCAGCGGCTGCAGTGGAGTTCGCCCACCGATATCTGGGCCAGGTGGGGCCGAAGAGCCCCAAAAAATACATGGTGGTCTACGACCTGGGGGGGGGGACCTTCGACACCTCTGCGGTAGGTCTTGCAGAGCGCAACTACGAGGTGATCGGGCATGAGGGGATCGCGAGACTCGGGGGAGACGACTTTGACGAGGTGATCCTCGAACTGACCCTTGAGGCACTCGGAATCTCAAGACGCCTGCTGAACGGGAGCGGCGAGTCGCGACTCCTGGAGGAGTGCCGCGAGAGAAAAGAGGGCCTGAAGGCCAACACGCGCAAGATGGTGGTAGACCCCGGGCAGGCCCTCGGCGGAAACCCGGTGCTGATCGAAACAGCCGAGATCTACGCCCGTTGCGAGCCCCTTGTGCGGCACACCCTGCACAAGCTGGCGCGCGTGCTCCAGGGATTGCGGGACAGGGGAATCGACCCGGAGGACGGCCGCAGCCTTGCAGCCATCTACCTGGTGGGCGGTTCCGTTGCCTTTCCCGTGGTTGCTCGAAAGCTCAGAGATCTCTATGCCGGCAAGGTGAAGACCTCTCCCTTTCCCCATGCGGCCGCGGCCATCGGACTGGCGATCGCCGCGGACCCCGACGCCCGCATCAAGATAAGCGAGGCGGTTTCCCGACACTTCGGTGTGTGGCGAGAGAGCCGGCAGGGCAGCGAGAAGGTGTTCGATCCCATCTTCAGGAAGGACAGCCGGGTGAGCCCCGAAACGGGCAGGATCCGGATCACCCGCTCCTACCGGCCCATGCACAACATCGGGCACTTCCGTTACATGGAGTGCACCGCCCTCGGGAGCGACGGAGAGCCGGAAGGCGACATTTCCCTCTGGGAGGACGCCTTCTTCCCGTATGATCCAGCCCTTCGCGATCGAAAGGACCTCTTCCGCATCCCCGTGGAGGCCCGTCCCGACCTTTTCACTCAGGAAGTTACCGAGACCTATCGCTATGACGAAGAGGGGAAGGTGAGGGTGGAATTCGAAAACCGTACGGCCGGGTATCGCAAGGTTTTCGACCTGGTGCCCGGTAACACCCTGTAGAGGCCTGCTCCAAAAGGCCGAGTTGGCCCGTGTCAATACAGTCAGGCCGACTTTCTCGTGAAGGATTCGCCATGTTCTTCCAGACCGCCGGAATCGAAGTGGCCCTTTGGATTCCCCCTCTGGTGGCTTTCGTGATCTCCTTCTTCACCTCCATGGGCGGCGTCTCCGGGGCGTTTCTGCTGCTCCCCTTCCAGATGTCCTTCCTCGGGTACACCAACCCTTCCGTCAGTGCCACCAATCAGCTCTTCAACATCGTGGCCATTCCCGGCGGCGTGTATCGTTACTGCAAAGAGGGCCGCATGGTCTGGCCCCTCACCTGGGTGGTGGTGGCGGGCACCCTGCCGGGCGTGTTCCTCGGGGCCGTCGTGCGCATAGCCTGGCTCCCCGATCCCAGGGACTTCAAACTCTTCGCCGCCGCGGTTTTGCTCTACATCGGCCTCAGGATGGTCCTCGATCTGCTGCAGAGAGGTGCGCCGGGTCAGGACAAGGCCGAGGCTGAAAGCAGGTTCCAGGAACTGGTGCGTGATCATCGCCGCAAGGCAGGAGACTCGGGAACCCGGGGCCGTCCGGCGCTACCCGCCGTCCGGGTCACCCACTTCAACCGAAAACGGCTCGGCTACACCTTTTACGGCGAGCAGTTTGATGTTCCCTTTTGGGGGATCTTCGCCCTCTCGTTCATCGTGGGCATCGTGGGCGGCATCTACGGGATCGGCGGCGGGGCGATCATCGCGCCCTTTTTCGTGACCTTTTTCGGGCTGCCCGTCTACACCGTGGCCGGGGCGTCCCTGATGGGCACCTTCGTGACGTCCATCGCCGGCGTGATCTTTTACCAGGCCATCGCACCCTATTACCCGAACATGTCGGTGGCGCCCGACTGGCTCCTGGGCTTCCTCTTCGGCATCGGCGGCATGTTCGGGATCTACCTGGGGGCGCGCTGCCAGAAGTTCGTACCTGCCAAGGCCATCAAGTGGATGCTCGCAGGCATCATCGTCTTCACGGCACTGAAATACGCTTCGTCGTACCTTGGGTTGTAGATCTCCCGAATTCAACCAGGTCCTTGCCGAAAAGCGCGAACCCTGCCGTGCCGATGATCCCGAAAACGAACGCAGTGATGAGATTCGCCTGGGGGCCGATCTGCCACAAAAAGGCCCCACCCAGGGCTGCAATGGAAACGACCACATCCCGGATGAGATAGTAGACCCCGAACATGGCCGCCTTGCAGGTATCCGGTGCCAGATCCATGATCAGGGATTTGCGGGTGGGCTCGCCGAACTCCTTGAGCCCGCGCAGGATGAAAGCCGCGACCAGCCACCCAAAGGAGCGGCTGTAGAGCAGCACCAGGGGGAAGAGGGTGAAGAAGGCAAAGGTGATGAGCACAAAGGGCTTCTTGGTGCTGCGATCCGCCAGGTAAGCCACCGGGATGTAAACCAGCACGGCCGTGGCCATCTCAATCGTGGTCAGAAGGCCGAACTGCACGGCCGAGACCGGATCGGAGATGGCCTTCATGCACCAGACCACCACAAAGGCATAGGGGATCTGTTCGCAGAACCGGATCAGGATGTCGCTCACCAGCAGGCTCTTCATGGCCGGGTTCATCATCCTGAGAAGCTTCAGCGGGTTCTTTTCCGGCTTCAGGCCGCAGGCCTCCGCTGAGGAGGTC
>JAFGPH010000241.1 GCA_016926135.1 Deltaproteobacteria bacterium | reverse complement strand
TGTGGGGAGATTCATAGGGAAAGACGGGGTTTGGGCCGGCATTGAGAAAGAGATCCGCATAATCGTAACGGAGCTCCTTGTAAAGTTCTTCGGCTTTTCCGCTATTCAGGTAGTCCGTCATCACCTGTGCACCGCTCATGAGGTCAATGAATCCACACCCCTTCACGGATTCATTGAAAGGCTCCAAGAACTCCTTCCTTTGCATGGCGGCTATCAGTTGAAGGGGAATTTCATCTCGGTAGAGAGTCGAAAGAAACTGATATCTCTTGGCTCTCGACTTGGCCAATTCAGGAACCATAAGTCAAACCTCCTCGTTTAATGAATCAAGATTTTTGTCCCATGCCCGCCTGATCGTAGGACATAAGCGTCTCATGGATGCCCCTGAAATAGGGAAGCCAAGGCTTCAGACGGCTGAAAAGCATCCTTGCCGGAATGTAGCACAGCAGAAAAAAGAAAACGTAGTTGATCTCCCAGCCGATCCAGGGCAGAGGGAGACCGATCTCTGCAAAGCGCTCCTGCATCCAGGCCAGGGCTAGGAAAATCGGCCAGAGGGAGGCTGTGGCCAGTCCGAACTTGTTGAAAAAAAGATGCCCGAAGGCGTCGTTCCCCTCTTTGTTGATGGCCTTATAGCTCTCCCTGTCTCCCCGGCGAAGGGCCTCTTCAGAAAGTCTGCTCATTTTTTCCACACGTGCGTTCAGACGGTCCAGATGGGCCTTGTTCACCTTGAAGACCAGCGAAATGGTGAACTCGCCCACCACGACAGCGATGAAGGCCAGGAGAAAAGTGCCTAGGTAGTAGTCCACCAGGGGAAACCCGGTCACGCGGTAGAGGCTGATCAGGATGCCGTCTGTAAGTTCGTAAAGACTGAAGTTCATCTTCTGAACCCTCGTAGTCGGATTCACCAAGCAAGAGAGGCGCACAGGCCAGTTGACCTGTACGCCCCAAGCTCCATTACGGCACCCAAGATTGCCCGAAGAAACCCCTGCTGAAATAACGCAGACCCACATACAGGGCGAGGACGATGAAGATGATCTTCAGCCACTTGTCCGGGATGTACTTCTGGGTGCGCGGCCCGATCATGGAACCGATGAAAACCCCGATCAGTTCAACCCCGATGAGGCCCCAGTCCATGCCTGCCTTGGCTACGGCAATGTAGCTGGCGATGCTGGTCAGCATGCTGAGCAATACGGCCATGGCGGAGGTTCCTGCCACGACATACATCGGCGCGCCCACGAGGCTCGTCAGGTAAGGTACGTAGAGAAAGCCGCCACCGACCCCTAGGAAGGAGGAAATGGCCGCAATAATTACACCGCCGACAAAGGCCCAGACCGGGTTGAATTCGAAATCCGCGCCAAAGAAGGTGAAGGTGGTCTTGGTGAGCCCGAATTTCTTGAGGGTAATCCCCTGCGTAGATAGATCCTTCTTTTCCTTAACGCTTTTCTCAAATGCCTGCGCCGCCGCCTTGGCCGCCTTTTTCCCTGCCTGTCCTTTAGGGGTCAGCTCATAAAGAAGGACGGCTCCCACCACGAAGACAAAGACCCCGAACCATCCCTGGTACTGGCGGAAGCTGATCTTGCCCCCCGTCAGCATGGGAATGAACACGGCACCGGCTACGGAGCCAAGGGCCAGGGCGATGCCCAGGGGCCAGGCCAATCGCTTGGATTTCAGGTAGTTGATGGTGCTGATGAGGGCCGAGAGGCCGACCAGGAACTGGTTGGAGGTTCGAATACTGTCGGTCAGGGTTTTGTTCAGGGCCGGAGAGGTATTCCTGAAGGTTTTTGCATAATCACCGAGGCCGTAGATCGTCATGTGCCCGACGCCCGCCATGATGCCGCCGAATGCCCCGACCGTGGAAAAAATCCAGCCCACCCATATGGCCCAGCATATGGCCAGGATATAGCTGATGTCCGGGGCCCCTGGGATCCCGAAGGTCCCCTTGGGTGCGTTCACGTCGATCAGGCCTTTTCCCTTGCCTGCCGGAGTCTTGGCAACGGCCTGTCCGAGTTTGCCGGACAGACCGAGATCGCTGCCCACGAGTTTGGGTTGTTCCTTGGCCTTTTCCACTGCGGTTGGCTTGGGCGGAGTTGCGGGTTTTTCCTGCGCCACCGCAGTCAGAAAGGTGGTGAGCGACAGGGCCAGTGAGAAAATCAACACGACCAAAGACCCTTTCCTTAGCCACTTCCATTTCCCTTTGTTCTTGCGCATTCGATTTCCCTCCTTATCCAATGAAGTGTTGTATTGCACTCATCAAAAACAGCAGGACCAGTAAGAAGAGCCTTCTTGGGTTTGGTGTGAGGTAACCGCAATGGGAAACAGCTCATCTTACGTTTGGCACCGTGTTTACAACCAAATGTCACATCCCGTACCAGTCCCCCTCAGTCAGTCTCCTTCGTGGCAAACGGCCTGACCACCTCGTCATGAGAAGGTTACGTATCAAGGCGTGCGCCCACGCTTTGTATCAGTATCAGCGTTCTCTCCAAATTCCGTACCTTTTGATGCAGCATTTCATTCTCTTGTGCGAGGATCTCTAGCAGCGACCTAAGCTCGGGGGCTAACTCACTTTCAGGCTCATGCGCCATGGAATCCATCTGGATTACTCCTTTCTTTTAACACCGAGTTGACCAGCCTCAGCAGGTCATCATGGTACGCAGGTTCCTGAATGACCCCACGAACCTCGTGTTGAAAGGTTTTGCGAAGCGAGACAAGAGCCTCCTGGCCGGTGAGGAGCAGGATCTTGGCCCCTGGAATACCGGCTCGCTTCAACACATCCACCATATCCTTTGCCTTCTCGCCGTGCCACCCTCCGCTGGCTAGGACCACGTCAGGGGAATGGCCCTTTAACCAGTCCATGGCCTCCTGTGCCCTAACAAAGGGCACCACAAGGTGTCCCTCGCGGCGCAGGATCCTTTCGGCGAGGGTGAGTGAATCCTTTTCCTCGTTGATTGCCAGGATGAGAGCCATGATCGCCATCCAGTTGCCGACCGAAACAAATATAGTAAAAGACAGCAAGAGGCGTGCCTGAGATTCACAGGTTATGTAACTAATTGATATAAGTGAGATACGTAATGAATCGACTGGTGGGACCTCGTAAAGACAGGAAAGAAGTGCAAGAAAAAAGTTGCACACCCGTTAGGCCGGCGCGTCACCTCAGGGGTGGTTTCGGTAATTCTCTGAATGGATCCCGTAACGTCTCAGGAGCTGCTGGAAGGCCTGCCGCTCGAGTCCACATTTTCTGGCCGCATGGGTAACGTTACCCTGGTTCTCGGCAAGAAGGCACGAGAGGAATTCCCTGTTGAAGGTGTCCAGGACCTGCCTTTTTGCCTCACGGTACGGGAGGTCCCTCAGGGTTCCTGTGACAAGACACTTCTCTTCGAACTCGGGTCCGAGATCGGCGGAGGTGATGGCACTACCTCTGCACAGGATGATGGCCCTGCGGATAGCGTTCTCCAGTTCCCGCACGTTTCCGGGCCATTCCATCCTGCCGAGTTCTTCCAGAAGTCCGGGCCCGAACCGGAGTTCTTCCTTATCGGATTCCGCGGCGTATCTCTGCAAAAGATGCTCGGCCAGCAAGGGAATATCTTCCGGTCGTTCCCTCAAAGGGGGCAGGTGAACGGAGATCACGTTCAAGCGATAGTAAAGGTCCTCACGGAATCTCTCCCGGGCCATCTCTTCTTTGATGTTACGGTTGGTGGAAGCCAGGACCCTCACGTCCACCACATGGCGCTTGGAACTGCCGAGGGGCCTGACTTCCTTTTCCTGGAGCACCCTCAGAAGCTTGGTCTGGAGATTGATGGGAAGGTCCCCGATTTCATCCAGAAACAGTGTCCCACCGTCCGCCTCTTGGAAAAGGCCCCTTTTGTCCGTCTTCGCGTCCGTGAACGCACCCTTCACATATCCGAAAAGCTCTGTCTCCAGGATGTGCTCGGGAAGGGCCGGGCAGTTCACGGGTACGAATTCCTTCTCGGCCCTGGGGGAGCGCCTGTGAATCGCCCTGGCAACCAGTTCCTTGCCGGTGCCGGATTCCCCCGTGATCAGCACCGTGGCGTCCGTCCCTGCCACCATCCGTATGGTTTCATACACACGCTGCATGGCAGGGGACGCCCCCACCATGTCCTGGAACATGCCCTTGCCCTTGAGGAGGCGCTGAAGGTTGCGGTTTTCATGAAGCAGGCGGTGGTACTCCATGGCCTTCTGGAGGGTGAGAAGGAGGCGGGTGTCGTCGAGGGGCTTGGTGATGAAGTCATAGGCCCCTTTACGGATGGCTTCCACGGCAAGATCAATCACGCCGTATGCGGTCATCATCACCACGGTGGGTGCATCGACCCTCTCCCTGAGAAGCGAAAGGAGTTCCATGCCGTCCATCCCGGGCATCTTGATGTCCAGCAGGAGCAAGTCAACGGAACGACACTCCATGTCTTTCAGCGCCTCTTCAGCGGAGAGGGCGGTAAGGATCTCCCAGGGCACTTCCGCGGAGATGGTTCTCTTGAGCAGGGGCAGCATGTCCGGCTCGTCGTCCACAATGAGAAGGATCCCTCTATCCTCCGCCGCCTTGCTCATGCCCTGTCCCCCCCGTCGGTCTCGCTGTTCTCCGGTTCCTGGAGAGGGAGGTCCACGACGAAGGTGGAACCCTCACCCGGGGTACTCTCCACCCGGATTTCACCCTCGTGATCCTTCACGATCCCGTAACTCATAGCAAGCCCCAGACCTGTGCCCGTTCCGATCGGCTTGGTGGTGAAAAAGGGGTCGAAGATCTTGTGCATGATCTCGGCCGGAATGCCGCAGCCCGTGTCCTCAAAGGTGACCTGAATCCGCCCGGCCTCGGGGCTCCAGCAGGAGTATACGGTGATGGTCCCTTGCCCGTCCATGGCCTGCCGGGCATTCATGAGAATGTTCATGAAGACCTGCCTCAGCTTGTCGGGGTCCGCCATGGTTTTGGGAAGGTTCTCTGCCAGTCGGCGCACGACCTGCACCTTTTCAATGCTGAACTTGTTTTCCACCACCGCGATCACCTCGCGGACCAGATCGTTGAGATTGACCGGTGTTTTGGTCGTACTCGTTGCACGGGAGAAACGGAGGAGGTTTTCCACGATCTTTTTGCAGTTCAGGGCGTGCTTCTCGATCACCTTGAGGTCGTTGTAAAACTCGGCCGAGGGGTTGGTCTCCTTCAGAATGAGCCTGGTGTATCCCAGCACGAGACCCAGGGGATTGTTGATCTCGTGGGCTATGCCGGCAGAGAGCTGGCCAAGGGAAGCCAGCTTGTCGGCCTGCAGGAGTTGGATTTCCATTTCCCTCCGGGAGGTGATGTCCTTCACGATCCCTTCGAATCGGGTGGGTCGTTCCGGTCCCCCGGCCGTGTTCGTCCCGGAAAAGAGCACCATGATCTCGCTTTTGTCGCTTGTGCGAAGTCGCAGTTCCATGTCCTTCACGAAACCCTCGTTCTCCATCTTTCTCCTGAGGGGATGGCAGACGGTTGGGTCCATGAAGAAATCCCGAAAGAGATTGAGGCCGATCACCTCTCCCCTGTCCTGAAACCCCAGGAGTGCCGCCCCGCTGGGATTCATGTCCAGGATAGCTCCATCCCCGGCGCAAATGAAAAGCATGTCCGCTGAATTCTCGAAAACCCTCCGGTACTTCTCTTCGGAGGCTGCGAGTTCCCGGGTTCTCGCTTCGACCATCCTTTCCAGGTTCACGTTGAGCTCGGCGATTTCACCGTGGGCCTTTTCGATGGTGGCCTTGTCCAGCCGCATGTGCTGATAGGTGCGGTAGACCCTGCTGAAGAAGAGGGTGATGGAGCCGACGATCACGAAAGTGGTGGTGTTCAGGGAGCCGCTCATGGGCCGTAGCTGCTCCCACGTGTGCTCGAGATCGGCGGCCACGAGCACGTGTTTGAGAATGTGACCCACGGACCTGGACATGGCAAAGACGAGGAGCGCGAGGCAGAACCAGACCAGGTAGGTCCATATGATGTTGTGAGGATCCCTCCTTCTCAGGCTCAGGGCCCGATGTGCACACAGGACGGCCAGGAGGATCATGCTCGCCGAACCCGCCATATCCACCGATTCGATGACGGCCATGGGAAGGGCGGCGGTCATGGGCCCTCCTCCGAAGATTCGCTCCCGAGTCTCCTCAGGCCCCAGTACAGCAAGACCATGGCCGGCACGCAGAAGAGGTGGTCCAGCTTGAGAAAGAAATAGAGGTAGGGTATGAGCCCATCGTCGGCAATCAGCACCCTCGATGGAGGTACACCCACAAACCGGCTGGCATCGAGCCAGAGCTCGATCTCATGGCCTGCAATGGCATCGAGGTTCCACAGGATGAAGAAGAGGCAGCTCATCTGGATGAGACGCCACCCGCCTCTTTCCACGAGGCGGGTCTTCTGGAGCCAGAAGGCGAATACGACCATGCTCAGGAGAAAGAAGACATGGCCCAGTTGATGACTGTAGAGACCTTCCTCGGCAGTGGCATGGGCCTGAAGGCCGAAGGCGGTGCCCGACCACCAGAGAACGCACATAAGGCCCTGGCACAGGGTATGGAGCCCCTTGAGGGAAAGCCGGCCGGATCGACTTTGGATGTTCTTTTCAATCACGAAGGAAACCTTGCGTCATGACCCAGGGAGGGCAGCAAAAATGTTGCAGATGGCCTCTGCGCGGGGCTGATCTCAATTTAACCATGAATTTCAACTACAAAGATAAAGATTTCCCCTGCGCAGTGCAAGCTCTTTGTTGCGCCTTATCGCAGCCTCTACCTCAGCGCGAAGGGAACTCGCGGATGAAATACTACAATTCGTTCTGCGACAGGTCCACGGGATTTTTCATCCCGTACAGCATTTCTCGCCGTAGGCGGCAATGAAATTGATGGAAAACTCGTCGATCCCCGAGACGCCCACATTCACGTCCAACATGTGAGCCGCGTCCTGGGCCTGCCGGATCGCAGCGTCCTGCACCATCCTGAGATTTCCTTCCTCGATGGCCCGGGCCAGCTTCTTCCGCCCTGCGGGATTGATCC
>JAFGPH010000240.1 GCA_016926135.1 Deltaproteobacteria bacterium | reverse complement strand
TCCTGGAGACACATGTAAGTCCACATGCGGATCTGCTCGTGCACCTTACCGTCTCGGCCTTTCACGTCGATGGCGGCAGGAAGGCCCAGCATGTCCCAGAAACTGTTCACCCAAGGCCCGGCCCCCACCACGACGTACTCACAAGCGATCGGACCCCTCGTGGTCTCCACCGCGCTGATACAGCCGTCGATGTGAAAGCCGATCACCTCCACGCCGGTGAGGATGCGCACCCCTTCGGCTTCCGCCTTGTCCGCAAGGCGGTAGAGGGCCTTCGTGTTCTGTGCGTAGCCGCCCCTCTTTTCATGCAGGATGGAGGTGATGCCCCGGGCCTGCCAGTCCTCGAAGATCTTGTCCTTCATGTACTGCCTGCAGTCCTTCTCGCCTTCGATGAATTCCGAGGGGTATTCGATGTCCTTCTGCCTCTGATAAATCTCGGCCACGTCGGCGTGCATGTGCTCGGGGGAGATCTGCATGTAGCCCACAGGAAGATAGCCGTAACCTTCGGCGTCTTCCTCCCACACCTGCACGCTGTGGGCTATGAGTTCCTGCATGGCGGGCTGGTAGTAGTTGTTTCGGATCACACCGCAGGCAATGCCCGAGGCCCCCGCCCCAATGGCCGATTTGTCGATCACCAGGATGTCCCTGCCGGAGCCCAGCCCCCTGGATCGGAGTTCCAGGGCCAGGTGCCACGCCGTGCTCAGGCCGTGGATGCCGGCGCCGATGACAATGTATTTGGAATGGGTTGGGTATGACATGAATCGTCCTCCTTTCTCTGGTTGGCTCCAAGGCTCCGCGAGGGGGTTTTGATCGGCCGCACAGCCCTTAGGCAGCCCTGTTGTCTTTGGTCTCGCACTGATCTTCGCGTGCGTGTTTGAGGTCGCCGTCCACGGTGCCCCGTACGCGCTCCCGCTCTTCGGCGAAATCGAATCCCGTCCAGATCCCGATGGAACCCAGGATGGAGTCCTGGGGGTGGTACTTGCGGAAGATTTTGAAATAGTAGGCCGCCTCCCTGCTGTTGATGGTGGCCTTGGGGTTTTCTTCCCTGATTTGCTGGAACTCCTCCTCGCTCATCTCCTTCTCGGCCAGCCTCTCGCCCAGGCTCTCACAGCCGGCGCCCTGGGTGTACTGGACCTTGTAACGCCAGAGGATTTCGTCGGGCAGGTAATGGGTCCCCTCAAAAGCCTTGCGCAGGATCCACTTTTCGATCTTTGCCCCTTGATGTTCCCGGATCTTGAGCGCGGGCGGGATCTTCATGGAAAGGTCCACCATGGCCACATCCAGAAAAGGCACTCGCAGTTCAAGGCTGAAGAGCATGCCCATGCGGTCCGCTCGCTGGAGGTTGATGTTGTGGAGGTTCCCGATGCATCGCCTGGCCTCCATGTTGAGCTTGTCCACAGGGAAGTGTTTCATGTAGTGATAGCCGGTGAAGAGTTCGTCCGCGCCCTCGCCCGTGAGAACAACGGTCACGTAGTCGGCGGCGAGCTTGCAGGTGAAATAGCAGGGCACGGCGCAACGCACGAGGGAGGGGTCATAGCTCTCCAGTTCCTTGATCACGGTAGGAAGGGCTTCGTAGTACTGCTCTTCCGTGAAGATCAGCTCGTGATGGTTGGATCCGATGTGCGCTGCTGCAATGCGGGCCGCTTTGACATCGTCGCTCAGGTCTCCCTGTTCGTCTTCCATGCCCACCACAAAGGTGTGAAGATGAGGTATTTCGTCTGCGGCTATGGCTGCGACCAGGCTGCTGTCCAGGCCGCCGCTGCAAAAGGAACCGACAGGGACCTCGGGGTCGGCGAGGAGCCTCTTCCTGACCGCGCGGACGAAGGTTTCCCGGATCAACCGGGTGCACTGTTCGATGTCGGTCAGGAGGTGGTCTCGGACCTCGGGGACTTGGTAATACTCGACGAATCCTTCTTTCGGCGTGTAATAGTGGCCCGCCGGAAACTCGTGGACCTCCTCCACCCGTGCCCGGGTCATGGCACCCAGCTCGGAGCTGAAATAGAGGTTGCGGTTGTGGTACCCGTAGTAGAGGGGCTTGATGCCAATGGGGTCGCGGGCGAGCATGAAGTCGTCCCCCCGGAAAAGGGCATAGGCGAACATACCGTCCAGTTCCTTGACGCATTCGGAGCCCATTTCTTCATAGAGGTGGAGGATCACCTCCGTGTCGGACTTGGTCCTGAACCGATGGTTCGGGGAGAGCTTGGCCCGAAGTCTCCGGAAATTGTAGATCTCACCGTTACAGATGATGCCCGCGCTCCCGCCGTCGCTTAGGATGGGCTGGTGGCCGCGGGCCACGTCTACGATGGAGAGCCTGGTGTGACCGAAGACCCCGTCACCACTCACGTGCATGCCTCTGTCGTTGGGGCCCCTGTGGGGCAGGGCATCCAGCATGCGGTTCACCGTTTCCACGTCCCTCGTCCCGATACAACCTGCTATACCGCACATGACCGACTCCTTTAGACTAGTTGACGAAAACCTTTCCCAGGTTGGCGGTCGTGAGGGGATCGTCCATGTAACTGCCCAAACCGATCCGCTGGATGGATTCCATGCCCCTCGGGTCATATTCGGGCATTTCCACCTCAGGGGCATCTTCCGGTCTTACTTCCTGGGCGATTTGAATGGCCCTCTCGAGTTTCGAAAAGGAGAAATCGATAAGGTAGCGGAGAAAGGCGAAGGGGTGCCGGATCATGTGAAACCCGTATTTCAGGCAGAGGGCCTGTCCCATTCTTGCATCCTCGAACGCGCGTTCCGTGAGGTGCTCCTCGTGGGTGGTCCCGCCGCTCTGAAAGGTGGGGATGTCCAGCATGAGATTGAGGTGGGCCATGAGGACGTTCAGGAGATTGTGGCTTACCAGGCCGTAGTTGGGATTGTAGTCGATCCGGGGATCGGCGATGGTGGGGTACCCGGCATGCACGCACGTGATGCCCGGATGGAGGAGCTCGGCCGCACAGATGCCGAAGAGGACCTCCGCATGGGTCACGCAGAGCACGCCGTTGTAACAGAATGGGGAGCTGATTCCTGCCATCGGCATGGCTGAGATGAAAAGGGGCAATCCTGCTTTGGCCACCTTGACAAAGTGTTCCGAGAAGTTCTCGTTGACCTGGAGCGGCGGCCGGGTCAGGCAGAAGACGATCATGAGGTTCTTTCTCTCCTGATAGATTTCCCGGGCGCGCTGTAGGGATGCGTCGGAGGTGACGGCAAAATAAAGAGGCTTGGAGCAGTGCTCTGCCATGATGTTCATCTGCTGGATTTCGTCCTTGAGCTTGACCCCCCTCCCCATGCCCGCGACTACCGGGTTCGAGTCGGCGATGTGGGCGATTTTCTCCACGTGCTCCGGGGTAGGCATGAGCCCCCCTTTGCCTTTGCCGTCGTCATAGACATAGGGGGCCGTGCCGCCGATGAAGAAACTGTTCAGGGGTACGAAGAACTCTCTCACCCCGGGCACCTTCAGGAGGCACTTGCGGGCCAGGTCCGCTGTCACATAGATCCTGTTGTCATAGACCACGGCCAGGCCCTCGCCCTCGAAGGCCCTGAAGGCTTCCTGGAGGTCGGGCTGGGTGCACCCCACACCGAGGTTTTCCAGGATCCAGAGGGCATCGTCATGGACCTGGAGCAACATGTCGACTGTGTTTTCGCCCAGGAGGGTGCGCGAGGCACGCACTTGATCACTGTTCATAACATATGTCCTCAGATGATTTGAAGTGAAACTATTTTAGCTGATGTCTTTCTGTCTGTCAAGGGTGCAGGCGCACGCAGGGTAGAAATGCCGGCAGGTCATTTCGAAGGGTTTGATATCTTATATGAAAACAGGATGGTTCTGATGTGGGCTATTCTACATCCAGGTCTTGTACATCCAGCATATAGGTCAGTGTGTTCAGGGCCTGGACGATCTTTTCAACTTCCAGGTCCGGGAGTTTCCTGAGTCCTTCCATAATCTTCTTTTGAAAAGGTGGCGGGGCATTCTTGGCCAGATCGGTGCCCTTTTCCGTGAGGGAAACGATGATGACTCTTCTGTCGGGAGAAGTCCTGGACCTCTCCACCAATCCCTTTTGCTCCAGCCGGTCGATGACGCCGGTGACCGTGCTGGATTCTACCATGATCGTTTTGGCAATGTGTGAGGGGGGGAGAGGCCCGTGCTCATACAAGGCAAGCAGGCAAGAGAGCTGTGGGGCACTCACCTGATAGGTCCTGTTCAGCTCCTTGGTGTAGAGCTCATCCCCCTGCATCAGTTTGCGCATGTACCAGACAATGGCCCTGATGCGATCTTCATTCTGTCCGTTCTGCGGTTTGTCTGAAACCGACACCGTTACACCTCAATGGGCGATGATATAAACCGGTATTTTGTCTTAGCATGTCCCTCTGTCACGGTCAAATGGATCTTGTGAGCGGGCCTCGGCGCCATGGGAGACGGGGAGTGGAATGCCGTTGCAGCAGGTTCCAGGGTGGTGTACCTTGTTGTCAAGCCCCTGATGGAGGCGGACAAGCCATGGTCGAGGAATAGCCATGAACGGACAGAAAGGGCCGGCAAAGGCCTTGTCATATGAGCCGATCGATCCGGGGGCATTGAGCACCGCCCTTGGAAGCTCCCTTTTCTCGGTGAGCATCCTGCACCACGAGAGCATTGATTCCACCAATGCCCTGGCCAAGGAGCTCGCCCTGAAAGGGGCGCCGGAGGGGACTCTCGTCCTTGCCGAGGAGCAGACCGCCGGCCGGGGCCGGCGGGGCCGCACCTGGGTATCTCCGGCGGGCGGCAACCTGCTGTTTTCCATTCTGCTTCGACCGTTCTTGGAACCCGGGAGGGTCTTTGTGCTGACCATGATCCTCGCCCTGGAGACGGCAGAGGCGTTGCGCAGAGCGTCCGGTCTCCCTGTCCGGATCAAGTGGCCTAATGATCTTTACCTGGGGGGAAAAAAGCTCGCCGGCATCCTGACCGAATGTTCTGTGCAGGATGCGACCCTCGAGCATGTGATCCTCGGCATGGGCGTCAACCTGAACTGGCACCCCCCCATGGAGGAGGGGATTTCCCACCCTGCTACAAGTCTCCTGGCAGAGACCGGGAAACGGTTTTCCAGAAAAGCGCTGCTTGTGGAGATCCTGAAAGGACTCGAGTGCTCTTACGGCAAGGTTTTACAGGGAGAAATAGACCCTTTTTACACCCGCTGGAACGAGCTCTCGCTGATCCTGGGCAGGGCCGTGACGATCGAGTCGGAATCCGAAATCCTTGAGGGCAGGGCCGTTCGAATCGATGAGACGGGGGCCCTGATTCTGGAAACGCCGGACGGTTCGACGCGGAGAATCCTTTGCGGGGACGTGTCCCTGCGCATCGATGCCCTTCCCCGGTGATGGTCCGGGGAGGTGCGTGATCGACGGAAGATTGAACCATCCTGCAGGTCCCCTCTTACGGAGCGAAGCGGATCCGGTTGTCCGCAGATCACCCCGGATTCGCACCCCGGCCCCCTCCGGGGATGTCCCCGCGGGCGGCACCCGGCAGAAGCGAGAAGAGCCCTAGCTTCCCAGGAGGATTCATCCTATGGATGCTGTTTCCCGGCTGATCCGAATCATCGAAGAGATTGCCAAAGGAGACTACTCGAACGACATCATGGCCCTCACCACCGAGGATCAGCCCGAAACCGTGCGTACCGTGGCCGAGGCCGTGGGCATGATGATGGTGAAGATCGAGGCGAGGGAATATGAGCTGGAGATGCTGATCGAGGAGTTGAAGACCCTCAATCGGAAGATCCGGGAGAACACCATCAAGACCGTCTCCGCCATGGCCCATGCCCTGGCTGCAAGGGATGTATATACCCAGGGCCATGCCGCCAGGGTAGGGGAGCTCGCGGCACGGATGGCCCGGCACATGGGTCTGGACGAGGATGCGGTGGAGCATGTGCGCATCGGAGGCGTCCTGCACGACATCGGGAAGATCGGGTTTTCGGACCTGCTTTTCCAGGCCCACGAGGGCCGGAACCCCCCGGAAATCGTCAAGGAGATTGTGAAGCACCCCGGGGCGGGGGTGGAAATCCTGCGGGACTTGGATTTCCTGGGGCCGGCGCTCGACTATGTGCACTCCCATCATGAGCGACTGGACGGGAAGGGCTACCCCAGGAACCTGAAGGCCGAGGCGATTTCCCTGGGGGCCCGCATTGTGGCGATTGCCGACAGCTATGACGCCATGACCACGGACCGGCCGTACCAGAAAGGGAGGATCCCGGAGACGGCCCTGGGCATCCTGAAGGGGCTTGCGGGAAAACGCCTGGATGAGTCCTGCATCGCGGCCCTGGAGTCGGTGCTCATCGAGACGGGTGTCCTGCCCCCCGGTGTGTGATCGCGTCGTCTCCATCCGGTATTCTTCCTTAATTCCCTCTACGATTTCTGGTATTGTATTGCGCATGAGGAGATTGAGTCTGAAAATGTTTGAAGGAAGAGGAACAGGGAGCGGAATCCCGCGGCAACCGGGTCTTCCGATTCCTCCTGGGAGGATCCCCGGGGCCGGGGCTGTGATAGGCCGGCGGATGGGACGGGTTCTTCTTGCAGGGGTGCTCCTCGTTCTGCTTTGTGGCGCAGCGGCCTGCCGGGAACAGCGGGCAGCCGGCTTCAAGTCTGACGGGAAGGCGACGCAAACGATTGAAAACAAGGGCTCGGACACCCTGGTCAATCTGGCCCTGGCATGGGCGGAGCGATACATGAAGGAGCGGCCTGAGGTGCGCATTTCCGTCACAGGGGGGGGCACGGGTACGGGCATCGCCGCTTTGATGAGTGGCATGGCGGACATCGCCAACGCTTCACGAGAGATGAAACCGGATGAGATCAAGGCGGCACAGGCCAACGGGATCACCCCTATGGAATTTGTCGTGGCAAGGGATGCCATCGCGGTGGTGGTGAATCCTTCGAACCCGGTGAACGAGCTGACTATTCCGCAGATATCGGATATCTACACGGGCAAGATCACCAACTGGCGGGAGGTGGGGGGAGAAGACCGGCCCATCGTGCTGCTCTCCCGGGAATCCAACTCCGGGACCTATGTCTATGTACTGGAAAACGTCATCCGCATGGGTAACCCCAAGAGCAAACTGCTGTTCTCGCCGGATACGCTCCTGATGCCCTCCTCGGAAGGAATCAGCACGGAGGTGCGACAGAATCCGAATGCCATCGGATATGACGGGCTGGGGTATGTGACCCGGGATCAAAAGGTGCTTGGGGTCGCCAAAGACGGAAGCAGCCCTTTCGTTCGACCGTCGATCGATACGGTCAATGCCGGCTCCTACCCCATTTCACGACCCCTTTACATGTACACCGCCGGTGTACCCGAAGGTCATGTGAAGGGCTTTCTGAACTGGCTGCTGGGGCCGGGTCAGTCGGAGGTTTCCAGGCTGGGCTTTGTGCCCTTGTTGAAGTGAGGGGCAAAATGTTGGTTCGAAAGAAGGCGGAAGCAGCACAGGCGGAATGGCGAGAGTTCGCCATAGAAGCCCTTGTCCGCGTGCTGGGATTTTCCACCATCGGTTTTGTCCTGCTCATCTTTCTCTTCCTGCTTCGGGAAGGCCTGCCGGTTTTTTTTGAGGTTCCGCTCCCCAATCTCTTCGGGATCCGGTGGTATCCGACGTTTGACCTTTTCGGAACGCTGCCGCTCCTGCTGGGGTCCGTCCTGATCACCGTGACCGCCATTCTCATCGCACTGCCGCTGGGTGTAGCGACGGCGGTGTTCGTGCGCGAGGTGGCCCCGGACTGGGCGCGAGAAGTGCTCAAGCCCATGATCGAGGTGCTGGCGGGCATCCCCTCCGTGGTGCTGGGTTTCTTCGGCATGCATGTGGTGGCGCCGCTGGTGCGCGAGACGCTGGGGGCCCCGACCGGGCTCACCCTTTTCACCGGGGGCCTGATCCTGGCTTATATGGCGCTTCCCACCCTCATCAGCGTGGCCGAGGACGCTTTGGATGCGGTCCCGAAAAGCCTCCGCGATGCCGGTCTGGCCATGGGGGCGACGCAATGGCAGACGATCTGGAAGGTGGTGGTACCGGCGGCGCGTTCCGGGATCACGACAGCGGTGATGCTGGGCATGGGGCGCGCGATCGGTGAGACCATGGCGGTGATGATGGTGACGGGCAACGCCGCCCGCATGCCGCTGAGCCTGGATTCGCTCTTCAGACCCGCCCGAACCATGACCGCCACCATCGCCGCGGAAATGGGCGAAGTGGCCCAGGGGAGCACCCACTACCATGCACTGTTCGGGATCGGGATTATCCTGTTTCTCCTCACATTCCTCATCAATCTGGTGGCTGCGTTCACCATCTTCAAGAAACAGCGTCGCGGAGGTCTGCGCTGATGAGTCGAACCTGGGTGCAGCGAGTCGGTTTTGCCTTCCTGGGGCTCATCACCCTCGCGGTGGTGGCGCCGATTCTGGTCGTGATCGGGATCATTCTGGTGGAAGGCATGGGGGCTATGTCCTGGGAGTTCCTCACCGCCATGCCCTTTGACGGCATGAAACAGGGCGGCATTTTTCCGGCCCTTGTGGGCACGCTTCTGCTCACGCTTGGAACGGCCCTGGTCTCCATCCCGATCGGGGTGGGAGGGACCATCTATCTCGCCGAGTACGCGCGCGACACCTGGGTGACCCGTTGCATCCGACTGGCGATCGTCAATCTGGCGGGGATCCCCTCCATCGTGTACGGGCTTTTCGGGCT
>JAFGPH010000239.1 GCA_016926135.1 Deltaproteobacteria bacterium | reverse complement strand
GGCTTACGTGTGGCGTTGTTCACTCAGGAAGTGAAATAGTCCTCCCTGATTGCAGCAGAAAACGCACTTCCCTGCCGCCTGTCAAATCGTATTGAGCGATAAAGAATAAGAGGAGATCCTGGCCCAAATAGGAAACCCCATCCCCTGGAGTAAGAAATGGGGTCGGGTTCTTCATTGTAGGCACCACTTGCAGATAGTTACAGGCCTAGGTAGAACCATCCAACTTCCAGTCTGACTTAGTGATTGCCAAATGAGAACGAAATTCCAGAGGTTTAGCATTGTTCAGGATGCGTGGCCAAAGGCGATCCACTTACGCTCAGATGATGGTTCGGGGATCCGGAAGCATTGGCTCGGGATTCCTCCCGAGACCATGGACAGTTTCATTGCCGCATCTCATGCCTTTTCCTTCTTGATCTTCTTCAGCTCCTCCTCCCTCAGTACCCGCCTGAGCACCTTTCCGACGACCGAGGTAGGAAGACTCTCCCGGAACTCGATGCTTTTGGGCCGCTTGTAGCCCGCCATTTTGTCCTTGCAGAAACTCAGGATCTCCTCCTCCGTGGCCTGAGCTCCCGGCTTGAGCTGTACAAAGGCCTTTATGCATTCACCGGCATAGGGGTCCGGCACGCCCACCACCGCAGCCAGGGCCACCTTGGGATGCTCGAAGAGCACCTCCTCGATCTCCTTGGGATAGGCGTTGAACCCTCCCACGATGATCATGTCCTTCTTGCGGTCCGTGATCACCAGAAATCCCTCCTCATCGATATGACCGATATCTCCCGTAAAGAGGAACCTCTTGCCATCGATCTGCCGGAATACGGCCTCGTTGGCCTCGGGCTTCTGCCAATAGCCCAGCATGACCATGGGGCCTGAAGCGGCAATCTCCCCGTCCTGCCCCTGAGGAAGTTCCTTCAGCCCCGTCTCCAGATCCATGATCTTGACATCCGCACCCGGAAAGGGGAGCCCCACGGAACCGATTTTGCGCTGCTCCAGGTTGGTGGGGTTGAGGGTGATGACGGGCGAGGTCTCGGTCATGCCGTAGCCCTCGAAGATGACGGCGCCTGTTTTTTGCTCGAAGCGCCTGATGACCTCCACCGGGAGCGGCGCAGCGCCCGAGCCGCAGCCCACGATGGAAGACAGGTCGAACTTGTGGAGAAGGGGGTGGTTCACAAAGGCCGCATAGATCGTGGGAACACCCACCACGATGGTGACCTTGTGGCGTTCGATGGCCCTCAGCACCTCGGTGAAGGGCGGGTTGCCGGCCCTCGGATCCGGGATGCAGACCACACGGGAGGCCGTCGCGCAGCTGGCCAGCATGACCAGGGTGAGCCCGAAGCTGTGGTACCAGGGCAGCACGCCCAGATAGGTGTGGGCGCCGCCCTTTTCGAGGGGCAGTGCCTTCATCCCCGGCCTGGAGGAAATTCTGACCCACTCATAGAGGGACATGAGGTTGGACATGAGATTGGAGTGGCTGAGGCACGCCCCTTTGGGCACGCCCGTAGTGCCCCCGGTGTAGAGGATGAACGCGCCGTCCTCCAGAGGGTTGATCGCGAACTTGGGCGGATCCGGCCGGGCCGTCCGGACCGCCTCGTCGAACAGGAAATGCCCCGCCTCGTGGTGCTCGGCCTTGGGGATCTTCCCCAGAAGGGAACCCAGGAAACCCTTGATCTTGGGCAGGTAGGATTTCACGTTGCAGATGACCACGGTCTCCACGGCCGTGCCCCCTAGGGCCTTCAGGACCGTGGGATAGAACTGGGGGTGATCCATCACAAACACGGCCCTGGCACCAGAGTCCTTGAGCTGGAAGTTCAGTTCCGGCGACTTGTAAAGGGGATTGCAGGTGACCGCCACCGCACCGGATTTCAGAATGCCGAAAAAGATCTCCGGGTAGTGGGGGAGGTTGGGCAGAAAGATGGCGGCCCGGTCCCCCTGCCGGATGCCTCTGGAGGCCAGGAAGTTGGCCAGCCGGTCTGCCGTGTCCTTCACCTGCTGAAAGGTTCGCCCTGCATCGGCAAAGATGGTGTAGGTGGCCTGCGGGTAATCCCGGGCCGCATCGTCCAGAATGGAAAAGAGCGGCCTTTCATATCCGCTGACTTCGTGGGCCACACCCTCGGGCCATTTGGCCCCATGCCACAGCTTAGATCCCATACCCGCCTCCTTCCTTTGGTCGTGTCCGTGATCCGTGTACCGTGTCCGTATTCAAGCAACGGACTCGGACGCTGCGCGTTCCGAGTCATTGATAAAGGAAACATCCGTACCCTAGTTGTTCTTCAGGGGATCTTGGATTGCTATTAACCGTCTCGGAATAATCTCATCATTCCGGACCTGATCCGGCATACAGAAAGGCCCCTGGATTCCGGCTCTCCGCTCCCGGCTACGGTATGCTCCGCCGCAACGAGTCGATCCGGATCATCTGCTGGAAAGCGCCTCCGGCATCGGCAAGCAGTCAACACCTCAACCAGCCGTGCTGTAGCCTTGCCCCTTGTCCTTTCCACCTCGTACCTTGCACCTCGAACCTTGCACCTTTCCTTCACAACCCCATAAACTTGGCCGCGATACCCTTCATGATCTCGTTGGTGCCCGCGAAGATGGACATGACCCGCACGTCCCTCCAGGATCGGGCGATGGCGAACTCCTCGCAGCCGCCCAAGGTCCCGTGCAGATCCATGCAGCGGTCCGCCACCTTCATGGCCATGTCCGTGGTCCAGTACTTGGCCATGGAGGCCTCCACCACGATGCCTTTCCCCTCCATGTGATCTGCGATGAGTGTTTCCATAAAGGTCTTGCCCAGCCTTACCTCGGTCGCCATCTCCACAAGCTGGAACTGGACGGCCTGGGACCGGGTGAGGGGTTTTCCGCCATCCTTTTGTGTCCGGCAGAACCGGATGGTCTCTTCCAGCATGTGGTCCGCGGCCGCCACGGCGATGACCGCGCACATGAGGCGCTCCTGCTGGAGTTTTTCCATGAGCATGAGGAATCCGCCGCCCTTGAATCCGAGCCGGTTCTGAACAGGAATTTTGCAGTCCCGAAAAACAAGCTCGGCCGTATCCTGGCTGTGCCAGCCCATCTTGGAGAGGCGTTTGCTCTTCTCGAAACCAGGGGTGCCTGCCTCCACGAGGTAGAGGTCGATGGCCCGGTAGGGGTCTTCCACCGAGGGGTCCCGGGCCGCCAGGATCAGGAGGTCACAGTGGATCCCGTTACTGATGTACGTCTTCTGGCCGTTCAGCACCACCTGATCCCCATCCTCCAGGGCCGTTGTCCCCATGGAGGCGAGATCGCTTCCGGCATCCGGCTCCGTCATGGCAATGGCGGTCACGATGTCGCCCGACACACAGCCGGGCAGGTATTTCTTTTTAAGCTCCTCGGAGGCGAAAGACCGGATGTAAGGCACGACCACATCGCTGTGAAGAGGGGCGGCCAGCCCCGTCTGCCGGGTTCCTGCCAACTCCTCGGTGACGATCACCGAGTAGAGGAAATCCCCGCCCATCCCGCCGTACTCCCCGGGCACATC
>JAFGPH010000238.1 GCA_016926135.1 Deltaproteobacteria bacterium | reverse complement strand
GGGCAGAATCAGTGAATGTTCCTCCTGCTCCAAACCCGAAGACTGCCATCGCTCCGGAGAAACGACCTTCGCCGTCTATTTCCCGCCGGCACGGAAACCCTGAATGAATCTGGCGGAATCCTTTCAGTTTCGCGGGATTGAGATTTGCGGAGGGGTCAAGCCGTCATTTTCAGGAAACCGGTGACAAGGGCGAGGTAGATGAAAAGGCTGATAATGTCGTTGGATGTGGTCACAAAGGGGCCGGTGGCAAGGGCGGGGTCAATGTTGAGTTTCTTCATTGCAAGGGGAACGAAGGCCCCGATGATCCCGGAATTCAGGATGATCAGGATCAGGGCCAAGGCAACCACGAAACCCAGCCGGTAGTCCGAAAGCCACAGGCCGACCACGAGCCCCAGGATCAAACCGCAGACCACGCCATTGAAAAGCGCCACCTTCAACTCCACCACAATGCGCCTGCCGATGTTCATGAGGCCGATATCCCCGGTAGCCAGGCCCCTTACGGCCACCGTGGCCGCCTGGGTCCCCGTGTTTCCCCCCATGGCCATGATCACAGGAAAAAAGAAGGAGAGGGCGATCACCTTTTTCAGCGACAGCTCGAATTGATTGATAACGACCGCCGCCAGGACCCCACCGAAAAGCCCGATGATCAACCAGGGCAGCCGGGCCTTCGAGATTCGCAGTATGGATTCTTCCGTAATCTCCTGGTGAATGACGCCGGCCATCAGGGACATATCCTCATCGGCCTCTTCTTCCATCACGTCGATCACATCATCATGGGTGATGCGCCCCACGAGGCGATGATGCCGGTCCACCACAGGAACGCTCACCAGGTCGTACTTCTTGACCAAACGGGCCACATCCTCCTGATCTGCGTCCACATCGACCGAGATCACCTCGGGGTTCATGATCTCTTTGATCCTTTGGTCTGCCGGCTCCAGGACCAGATCCTTCATGGACACGACGCCCGTCAATCTCTGAAAATCATCCACCACGAAGACATAGTAGACGTTTTCCACCTCGTCCTTCTTCAGTCGAAGGCCTTCTATAGCCTCTTGAACCGTGGCGTTGGCGTTGACCGCCACGTACTCCAGGGCCATGCGCCCGCCTGCCGTGTCCTCAGGGTATGGAAGGAGCTTCTTGAGTTCTTGAACCACATCCTCCTGGGCGGAATCCATGATCTCCCTGACCCGCTCCGCCGGAAGATCCCCCACCAGGTCGGCGGCGTCATCGGAGTCCAGTTCCTCGACGATCTTCGTGATGGCTTCGGTGTCCAGACTGTGGAGAATCCGTTCCTGCACGGGCCCCTCCACCTCCAGCAGGACCTCCCCCGCACCCTCGGGCATCATCAACTCGATAATGAAGAGCCGTTCCTCATGATCGAGATGCTCCACCAGGTCCGCCACATCCGCCGGCTGCATGTCAAGGATCACCCGCTGAAGAGATTCCCTGTCATGCTCCTTGACGAAATGCTTCACGTCCTCAATCATCTTTTCGCTCAGGATCACACTCATATCCGGTTTCTTCTCCTTCACATGGCCTTGAGCTTGGACAGAACGAATTGTCTGATATCCAGTGGTTCTTCCGAACCCGGAGAGATTTCCTGGACGGAGATTTCGGCCCTCGCGGCGGTCGTGTGCCCCCCTGCAGGCCCCCACTGGCCGAAGAGTTTCTGAGCCGTCTTTCCGGCATCCAGGCGGAAACCCGCATTTCTGAAAATCACGATGAGCTTTTGATTATAAACACCTGAGACAACACACCATGTGGCTTCTGCCATTTTCAGGAAGAAGTCAGCTATGATCACCAGCACGTCGGGATCACTCACCCTCCCCATGTGAATGTAGGCCTTGTCTTTAAGGAAAACCAGGTTCTCCAGGGCGGAACGAAACGCCGTCAGTGTATGTTTGGTCATTTCCGAAGACTCGATCTTCTTGATCAAATTCAGATTGGCGAACCCGTAGAGGTATCGAAAGGCGTTGATGTCACCCTGGGTGGATGCCCTCACGAAATTGTCGGTATCCGTCTTGATGCCATAGAAGAGCGCCGTCGCGAGCCTCGGCGAAGGCTTGATCTTGGCAGCGCGGAGGTATTCCGTCATGATAGCCGAGTTGGCACCATAGTCTTCCTTGATATCCATGAATTGGGCCGTAGTGCCCGGAACGAAGGGATGGTGGTCTATGATGATATCGAAATGGTATTTGGCCAGCAGTTCGTTGTGGCTCGGCTGGCTGTCGACGATGGCCCACTTGGTAACCTGGGAACTGTCCAGTTTGCGGATATGCTGCTGCTTGATCTTGAGGAATCTGATGAGAGCAAGATTGTCGGCCCTCTTGATGGTGTTGATGTGGTAGATGAGGGTCTTTTTCACCCGCCGCCAAAACAGCCTTCCCAGGGCCAGGGCACTGGCCATGGCATCCGGATCCGCGTTGATCAGCACGGCAAGGGTGTCGTCCTGAGATACCAGCTCAAACAGGCGCTTGCTCTTCTCGGTGGAAGACACCGACTTGGGGAAGGGGTGATCCATGAGGGAGGGTTTCTCCTGCCTCGTACCTGAATTGTCTGTCATGCTCTGCTCCCTTCCCGCATGGCCCCTGCACCCGCTCACCCTTCTTACCGCAGCCTCGAAGGCACCTTATAGCATGGATAGCCAAAATTCAACGTGAAACCGGACATCTCATGCCGCTCACCATGGCCACATCTCCTGCAGGCAGCGAAGACTCGGCAATAGATCCTCCTCCCGGTGAGGCTCCAGGGTGACCAGCGGCGGAATCTGAAGCACCTCCCTGAGCCGCCGAAGGAATCTTTCGAAGTCAATGATCCCCTGGCCCAGGGCCAGGTGATCATCCTGCACACCCCGGTTGTCATGAAGATGGACCTGCCCAAGGAATGGGGCAAGACCCCCGATCCATTCCGTGAGAGGAGTGCTGCTGAATGCCATGCCGTGTCCGGTATCCAGGCAGAACTTCACACCCAAATCCCCTATTTCCTCAAAGACCTCGCGAATATCGTCGGGACTGTCCTCAAAGACGTTCTCCAGCATGAGCACCCCCCCTTCATTCCGGATGCTTTCCGCCAAAGGGCTCCACGTGGCGATGCTGTTCCGGGTCCAGATTTGCCTGATGAATCCATACCTTCTGGATTCAAACCCCGCATGACACACCACCGCTTTGGGCTTGAAAACGGATAGGAGGGGGAGAAGCTCTTGGAAACGACGTCGAGTCAAATCCCTCACCCCGGGGTCGGGCGACCCCGGGGAAAGATCCATGAAGGGGAAATGCAGGGTTACGGCAAGGTCATGGCTTTGGAGTTGTTCAGACACATGAACAAACTCCGACCTTGAATGGCTTTCCATGGTCGTGGCATCAAAACTGATTTCCGGATTGATGCGGGCATCCATGAATCTGGAAAGGTAGGAGCCAGCAAGCATCCTGAAGGGAATACTGACATGCACCTTTTTCTTGAGATCGTTCCAAGTCATGTTGTCCCGTCCCCTCTGGCAGGTTCCACACCCTGCCCTATAGAGATCATAAAAACAAAACCCAACGAAATACAATCAGTTTGACTTGGTCAGGCCTATCTGATAAGCAGACGACCAGGCTTTTTAGGGGGATATCCCAAACAACTGGAGGCGGACCTGATGGATTATAAGGCGACACTCAACCTGCCCAAGACGAACTTCCCCATGAAGGCGAATCTGGTGAAGAAAGAACCAGAGATGATAGCAGAATGGGACAGGGATGGACTCTATCAAAAAATTAGAAAATCTTCCACGGGGCGGAAGCGTTACACCCTTCACGACGGCCCCCCTTATGCGAACGGCCACATTCACATGGGTACGGCCTTCAACAAGATTCTGAAGGATATTATCATCAAGTCCAAACAGATGTCCGGGTTCGATGCGCCCTACGTACCCGGGTGGGACTGTCACGGACTCCCGATTGAGCACAAGACCGACCTCGAACTGGGTCCCAAAAAGGCCGGGATGTCTCAGGTCGAGGTCAGGCAATACTGCCGCAGGTACGCCGAGAAGTACATCGAGATTCAACGAAACGAATTCAGGCGCCTCGGCGTTTTCGGGGAATGGGAAAGGCCTTACCTGACCATGAGCCACGATTACGAGGCGACCATCGTACGTGAGTTCGGCAAATTCGCTTTGAACGGAAGCCTTTACAAGAGCAAGAAACCCATCTACTGGTGCATATCCTGCAAGACGGCGCTTGCCGAGGCGGAGGTGGAGTACGAGCAACATACCTCACCCTCCATCTTCGTGAAGTTCCCCATGATTTCCGATCTCGGCAAGGACTGCCCGGACTTGAGAGGCAAAGATGCCTACATGGTCATCTGGACGACCACGCCTTGGACCATCCCGGCCAACCTCGCCATCGCACTCCACCCTGATTTTGAATACGTCGCGGTGGATGCGGGCGACAATCAGGTTTTCATCCTGGCCGAGGGCTTGGTCGACTTGTGCATGGACACCTTCGGCATTCGCACCTACCACCTCGTGGCCGAGTTCGAGGCGCGGCGTCTGGAGGGACTGAAGGCGAAGCACCCCCTCTACGACAGGGAGTCCCTGATCGTTCTGGCCCCTTATGTCACTCTGGACGCAGGTACGGGCTGTGTCCACACGGCCCCGGGTCACGGCCGTGAGGACTATGAGACAGGCCTCCAGTATCATCTGGACGTCTATTCTCCTGTGGACGACGCAGGTCGTTTCACCGATGACGTGCTCTACTTCGCGGGCCAGCAGGTCTTCGAGGCGAACGAGAAAGTCAACCAGAAGCTGCAGGAAGTGGGCCTGCTCCTGAAGGAGGAGTCCATATCCCACGAGTACCCCCACTGCTGGCGCTGCAAAAAGCCGGTCGTATTCCGATCCACGGAGCAGTGGTTCATTTCCATGGACAAGACGTCTCTGAGAGAGAAGGCCCTGAGGGCAATCAAGGAGGTTTCCTGGATCCCCCGATGGGGCCGGGATCGCATCTACGGGCTCATCGAGAATCGGCCGGACTGGTGCGTTTCCCGGCAGAGGGCATGGGGAGTTCCCATTCCCGTACTGTACTGTCAGGAATGCGGCCGCATCTTGATCAGCCCGGAGGTCCTCGATCACGTCGTTGGCCTGGTGGAGGAGCGGGGAGCGGATGTGTGGTTCCTGGAGCCCGAGCACAGACTCGTGCCACCAGGAACGAGTTGCCCTGCCTGTGCTTCCACGGTTTTCAGGAAAGAAACGGATATCCTGGACGTGTGGTTTGATTCCGGGGTCAGTTACGCGGCCGTCATGGAGGCCAGGGACTACCTGGAGAGTCCTTCGGACCTCTACCTCGAGGGCAGCGACCAGCATAGGGGCTGGTTTCACAGCTCCCTTCTGTGTTCCGTGGGCACAAGAGGGCGGGCGCCTTACAGAAATGTGCTCACCCACGGTTTCGTGGTGGACGGCCATGGAAAGGCAATGCACAAGTCCGCCGGGAACGTGATCGCTCCCGAGGATCTTATCAAGAACTACGGTGCGGAGATCATCCGCCTGTGGGTGGCCGCGGAGGATTATCGTGACAACATCCGCCTTTCCGAGGAGATCCTCCAGCGCCTTACGGAGGCCTATCGCCGGATCAGAAATACCTGTCGATTCATCCTTGGCAATCTTTACGACTATGACCCCTCCAAGGACAGGGTGCCCTATGAGCAGATGTTGGAACTGGACCGATGGGCCCTCCACCGGCTACAGGAGTTGAGCGAGCGGGTTCTCGGGGCCTATGACGACTTCGAGTTCCACATTGTTTACCACAGCCTTCACAACTTCTGCGTCCTGGACCTTTCATCCTTCTATCTGGATATTCTGAAAGATCGTCTGTACGTTTCTCCACCGGAATCTCGCATCAGGAGATCGGCGCAGACGGCGATGAGGGAAATCCTGGATGTCCTCGTCCGCCTCATGGCCCCTGTCCTCTCCTTCACGGCCGACGAGATCTGGCGGCACCTGCGCGAAGGCGGGCTCTCCCCCAGTGTGCACCTCGAACCATTCCTTCCCGTCCGAGAGGAACTCAAGGACCCTGCCCTTTCCGAACGCTGGGAGACCATCCTGAAGGTTCGCAAAGAGGTGACCAAGTCGCTTGAAATCGCCAGGAAGGAGAAAAGGGTCGGACATTCCCTGGATGCCGCAGTCACCCTCGGTCTTCCCGGGCACCTTCTGGAGTTTTTCCGTCGTTACGAAAAGGATCTCCAGTCCATTTTCATCGTCTCTTCCGTGAGCCTTGTGCCCGGGGATACCCTGTCAGAAGGAACGGAAAGCGAGGAACTGCCCGGGGTGAAGGTGAAGGTCGAGCCCTCGTCCGATCCAAAGTGCGAGCGCTGTTGGGTGCACCATCCTTCTGTGGGTGGCCACGCTGAGCATCCCGCGATCTGCGACAGGTGCTTCCAAGCCCTCCAGGAAATGGGAGACCCGGGAAAGTGAGCAGGCCGTATCGCCTATTTACCATACCTGCACTGGTCGTCATCCTCCTCGACCAGATCAGCAAGGCCGCGGTGGTCCGCACCATGCCCGTCCACAAGGCTTACCCTGTCATCGACGGCCTCTTCGACCTGGTCCACGTGAGAAACCGGGGCATGGCCTTCGGCCTCATGAATTGCCCCGACAGCCATTTGAGTGCCTACCTGCTGATGGCAAGCACGGTTGTGGCGATTCTCCTCCTCCTCTTCTGGTTCACCCGACTCACAAAGGAAGAGAGCGGAGTGGTCCTCGGCCTTTCCCTGGTCCTGGGTGGCGCTCTGGGCAATCTCATCGACCGGATCAGGCTCGGGGAGGTGGTCGATTTTCTGGACTTCTACGTCGGGCACTATCACTGGCCCGCATTCAATGTCGCTGATATGGCCATAACGATTGGCACGTTGTGGCTGGCCCTGAACATGCTCTTCCCTCGATTCACCAAGGCAAGCGGAGTCGAAGGATCGAGCCCTCAAGACCGGAATACATGAAGGGACAAGGCCGGACCTGAGTTCTGTCTGCCCGGTTTTCGGTGATATCCCATCCAGAAAGGATGAGTGTGTCCTTCTGAGCAAGGCAGTGAGATGTTTCCCGACCTATTCACCATAGGCCCTTTGACCATTCACACCTACGGTGCCTTCGTGGCCATGGGTTTTGTCGCCGCCCTGGTCGTGACCGTGAGACTTGCAGGTTCCTACGGTCTGGCAGCCTCACAGGTGATGGACATGGGGTTTGTGAGCATTGTATGGGGGATCATCGGCTCCAGGCTGCTTTTCGTTCTCCTGAACTTATCCTATTACCGCTCCCACCCCCTGGATACGCTAAAGGTGTGGCAGGGAGGACTGGTCTTCTCCGGAGGACTCGTCGCCGCCGCCCTGGCTCTGCTATGGCACTCCAGGCGCCACCGTCTGTCCTTCTGGAGCGTGGGAGACCTCTGGGCACCCGGCGTCGCTCTCGGGCAGGGCCTGGGCAGGATTGGGTGTCTCATGGCAGGATGCTGCTACGGAAAACCCACCGACGTCCCCTGGGCCATCGTATTCTGTGCCCCCCATTCCCTGGCACCGCTGAACATGCCCCTCCATCCCACCCAGATCTATGCCGCACTGAGCGGCTTTGTCATCTTCACCGTTCTCCTTCTGCTCCATCGTAGCAAGAAGTACGAAGGCCAGGTTTTCCTCTGGTTTCTCATCCTCCATAGCACGGCGAGGCTGCTGGTGGAGCGCTTTCGTGCGGACGACAGGGGCATGGTTCCGGGGACAGACATGAGCCTTACCCAACTGGTGGCCACCCTTGTGCTCCTGGCCGCCGTGGCAACCCTCTTTGTCCTGAAATCAAAGACAGAAAAAAAGCCGAGGTGAAACTCCACGCGCTCCCGCGCGGGGCATCCATCCCATTCCTTGTCGTTCACGGGAGAGGATTTGCGGGGTCTCCTCTTTGGTGTCGGCTTCCAGGGGGATTCTTCAATCCCCCTGGAAGCGAGTGTTCACCAGACTCACCACGGCATCGACCGCCCAGTCAATGGAGACCAGCGATGTGTTGAACACGACATGGTACAGGCCCAGATCATTGATATCCGTTTCAAACACATTGCAGGCCACGCCGGAACGCTGTCTTTCCTTCTCCTTGATCGTCCGTTCCGCTTCCTCTCGCGAGAAGTTGTATTTCTCCATCAGGAAGCGGACCCGGTTCTCGTACTCTCCAACCAGCATGACATGAATAGCGTTCGGATGCCCTTTCAGCACAAACTGTGCTCCTCGACCAACCAGCACATACCCCCCCTCGTCCGCGACAGCGGTCATGACTCGACGCAGAAAGGAGATATATCTCTTTCTCTCGAAGCCTTCTCCGGGCAGGCCGGGAGGCCTGTATAGAAGCCTCGAAGTGACAACGCTCGAAATGGCCCTCAGGATGACGCTGGATGCCTCCTTCTCCACTGCGCTCAGCCAATCCGGAGAAATCTTGGCCTTCCGTGCCAGTTCGTCGATGACCTGTTCATCCACCAGATGAAACCCGAGCCGACTGCACAGTCTTTCCGCCATGGCCCAACCGCCTGCCCCAAACTGTCTCGATATCGTGACAACCGCCATGTCCACCTCCTTTTCCGTATCAATCCCTCATACCCAAAACGCGGGTCAAAATGCTCGATATCAATCCCTTCTCACCTCATACCCTATCCCGGCTCACCCTTTCGACCAAATTCCTCACCCCCTCCATATAGTCCTGCAGACCCACAAGGAAGATGTCATTGTGGCCTGCTCCCCGGATCTCCAGGAGTCTCTTCTCGGAGGCGCCCGAGGCTTCATACAGCAGGCGTCCCTCTTCCAGGGGTATCAGTTCGTCGAATTCCCCGTGAATGATCAGGGTCGGCTTTGGGAAGAGCCGGATCTTTTCCCAGTTCCGGAAGCCCTCCTCCTCCGTCATCCCCATGCGCTCCAAGGGTAATCCCAGCAAGGCCATCAAAGGTCCTGTGCGGGCGAAGCCACTCTCGATGACGATGCCATCGATGGAGTCGGGATAGGTGGAGGCGAGTTCCAGGGCCGAGGCACTCCCGAGGGATCTGCCCATGATCAGGATGGCGCCATCGTAGCCTTTCTCGGAGAGGAGCTGGCGGAAGAAATGAAACAGGACGTGGCTGTCACGCATCATGGCGGTGACCGAGGGCTGTCCTGTGGAACGGCCGTAACCGCGGTAATCGACGGGGATGAAATTGATTCCCACTCGCCTGTAGAGTTCTCCCACCTCGTCATAGTCTGCAACGATCTCCCCGTTTCCGTGAAAAAAGACGATATTCGGAGCATGAAGGCCAGATATGAAAAAACGGGTGCCCAAGGTGATTTCACCCTCCACGGGAACATGGATTTCCTCCATTCCTTCTGCATGTTGCGATCGACCCCACTCCGGGCGCGGGTGGAAAAGCAAGTGAAGGACCTCCGGCCTGTCCATCACGGAATAATCGATCTTCGAGACATCGATCATGACTCAGGAACCTCCCTCCGCGAAACCAGTGCCCTTTGCGCCGATGGGCACGCGCAAGAGCAGATGCAGTTCACCCGGACCAAAGAACACCGGATCGAAGAACCTCCGGTAGTATAAGGGAAGTGAGAACTTCGGTCAAACACCAAGAGAAGGGCCGGTGGAAGCCTGCAACACCAACAAGGTCCTGAAATCGGGAGCCAAGAATAGGGTTGAACTCTCTGTCAGGATCATTTAGTCTATTCGTGTCCCATAAATGCCTTAACGTATTCTGTACCCGTGAATGCAACCAGCCACTGCAAAAGGGCCGCCTTGGGGGGTGGTCATCCAGGCCGCAACGATCGCTCAAGCAGCCCGTGTTCGTACACGGTTTTATAGGACATGACACCAACTCGGCACGATGCAATGGCCACAGGAAACGGCTTTTACAGACCCCTATCGGAGTTGACGTCATGATGGACATAGGAACCAGGATCACTATGACCAAAGGCTACAGAGGTTCACCGGGAGTGATCACGGGAAAGACCGAATCTTCCTTCGGGTTCTACGTCGTGGAACTGGAAAGTGGAATCAGGATTGTTGTGGGATCCTCTGCTTTTGAACCGGATAAGCGCACGGAAGCTGCGCCCTGAAAGGGCATCCATGAGTCCGGCAAAGCTCGCTGCGGGACATGGATTAATGGGTCAGGGCAAAAACTTCTTGACATTTGCCAATAAAATTCGTAGCTTGCTGAGAAATTGTTAACATACTTCAAGGGTGATGAGCTATGAGAATGAGACTGCCAGTGGTTGCAGGGATACGGGGATGTTTTCTTCTTCTTCTCTTGGGATCATTCCTGGTTGGCTCGTCCGCAGCCCAAACACAACCCCTTACCCACAAGGTGGAGAAAGGGGATACCCTGTGGTCCATCTGTGAAAAGTATTATGGGGACGCGGGGCTGTGGCCGAAACTGTGGGAGATGAACCCCTTTGTCACCAATCCCCATCTCATCCGACCCGGCGATGTGATCAAGCTCATCGAGACTGAACCTTTAAAGCCCAAAATGGTCGAAACCCCCAAGGCACCTCCACAGCCCACCCCTGTCGTGAAGGTGGAGCCCAAGAGGATGGGCATCAGGACCTCTGCCTTTGCCAACGCCAACGCCCGCGGCTACCTGACCGGAAAAGAGGTCGAACCCTGGGGCCGCGTTTTCACCACCGACAGTAACGCCATGCTTCTGGTGAAGGGGGACACCCTGTTTGTGGATTTTGGCGAAAGGGAAGGGATCAAGGCAGGTGACCATTTCGGTGTGTTCCGACCATCCACGATCGTCAAGCATCCCATCACGGAGAAGGAATTCGGCCGTGTGCTGTCCAGTCAGGCAAAGATTGTCGTCAAGGAGAGGGCCAAGAAGAACATTTACCGTGTGGAGATCCTGGAGAGCTATAGCGACACGAAAATCGACGACGTGGTTCTTCCTTTCGTGGCGATACCTCCATGTCTCAAACCCCTGCCTTCCGATCCCAAGCTGAGAGGGGTGGTTGTTGCCGAGAAGGATCTGCAGAATGCCTTCGGACAGGGGTCTATCGTCTATCTCGACTGCGGTGCCGAAAAAGGTCTCCGTAACGGTATGATCCTCGAGATCATGAGATTCAAGAATTTGCCGGACCCGGATATCAAGGGACCCTTCCCCGAGAACCTTCTTTTTGGCCTCCTGGGGGTCAAGACCTTTGAGGAATTCCTCGAAAAACTGACCAGAGAATCCACACTTTACGAAAAGGTTGTGGGTTACATGATGGTCCTTGAATCCAGGGCGGATACGGCTACAGCCCTGGTGCTCTCCACCAAGGAACAGCTTTACGCAGGCGCTTTCTTCAGGGGGATCGCCTCATGGGGAGAGGCGCCTGAGTCCCTGCGCTCCATCTTCTCCTGCGCGGTGGAGTAACCCTGGCCGCAGGTGGACACGCGCCCCAAGAAAAAGCTTGACTCCCTGTAACCTCTCTGTTTTATATTCCCGCCAACTTCAAACAGGGCAATACTGAAGACAATGGTCATGGACCAAACCATGGACCGCAGGGAGTGGCTCTCCCTCCATCTCATTCAGGGTCTGGGGAACGTGGGCTTCAGGAATCTCCTCTCCCGATTCGGGACCCCGGACTCCGTTTTCCAGGCCCCGCTCAGGGAACTCATGGAGGTGGAGGGCGTTCGGGCCGAAACCGCGGAGAGAATCCTGAAAAGGCAGTACAGCGCCCAACCCGCTTGGGTGCTGAAGGAGGTTGAGCGTAAGGGTGCACGGCTGGTGTGCTTTGAGGACCGGGAGTACCCCTTGGCCCTCAAGGAAATCCACGATCCGCCGATGGTGCTCTATGTGAAGGGGGGAAAGATTTCCCCAAAGACGACCTTTGTCGCTGTGGTAGGATCGAGAAACCCGACACCTTACGGTCTCAAGGCTGCCGAGAGCATCGGCCAGGGTCTGGCCAGACGGGGGCAGGGTGTCGTCAGCGGCATGGCGAGGGGAATCGACGCGGCAGCGCACTGGGGCGCTCTGACCAACGACGGCTTCACGGTGGCGGTCCTGGGCACCGGTATCGATGTTGTCTATCCGGTTAGCAATCTCAAGCTTCATGAGAAAATCGTGGAGAAAGGCGCTGTGATCACCGAATTCCCCCCAGGTACACCGCCGGAGCCAAGGAACTTTCCGATCCGCAACAGGGTCATCAGCGGTCTCAGTCGGGCCGTCGTCGTGGTCGAGGCTACCATGAAGAGCGGGTCCCTCATCACGGCGGCTGTCGCCCTGGAGCAGGGCAGAGAGGTTTTTGCCGTCCCCGGCAGCGTCGCCTCCTTCAAGAGCACCGGGTGTCACTTCCTCATCAAGCAAGGCGCCCGTCTTGTGGAGAACGCGGATGACATCCTTGAAGAGCTAGGGCTCCACTTTGCCAGGGCACCCAGATCGGATGCGGAGGGAACCCTGTGGCCAATCTTGAAGGGCGACGAAAAGGCGATCTATGAACTCCTCGGTGACTACCCCATCCATATTGATGAGATCGTGAGGGGGGGGAGGTTTCGACCAGGGGAGGCGTTGAGCATCCTCCTGAAGATGGAATTGAAGGGTCTTGTCAGGCAACTTCCCGGAAAGATGTTCGTGCGGTAGGGAGAGGTGCTGAACAGTAACCATAACGAAGGACCACGGGCTACGCAGCAATAATCATGGCTGGGAAAAGAGACACAGTGCGACAGGAAAAGACACCCGTATCGGTGAGGGCGAAAGGAAAGCAACTGGTCATCGTCGAATCGCCTGCCAAGGCGAGGACCCTCAACAAGTATCTGGGTCCAGATTTCGTGGTCATGGCCTCGGTGGGACATGTCCGTGACCTCCCGGACAAGAATCCGAAGGGAGTTAAAGATCCGGTTCCGGGGGTGGACCTGAAAAACGGTTTTTCTCCCACCTACCAGGTGATCAAGGGAAAGACCAAGACGGTAGGTGAATTGAAGAAGGCAGCCAGGGATGCAGCTGGCATCTGGTTGGCCACCGACCTTGATCGAGAGGGTGAGGCCATTGCCTGGCACCTGACGGAAGCGCTGGGGATCGATCTAGAGGGAGCAAAGCGCGTCGTGTTCAATGCGATCACCAAGAGTGAAATCGACAGGGCGTTCCAACGTCCGCGCAAGATCAATATGGACAAGGTGAACGCCCAGCAAGCCCGCCGCATCCTGGATCGCATCGTGGGATATCAGGTCTCCCCCCTGCTTTGGAAAAAAGTCGCCGGCGGGCTCAGTGCAGGCAGGGTTCAGTCTGTAGCGGTCCGTATCATCGTGGAGAGGGAGAGAGAAATCGAGGCCTTCATTCCCGAAGAATACTGGAAGGTCTCGGGTTGCTTCACCACCGAATGTGAAACGGCCAGCCTGCTCCGCCATGAATGGGCGGCTTGGCTCGCCGAGGTGCCGGAAAAATACAACGGCCGAAAGGTCAGCGGAAGAACGGCGCCGGAAAAGAACCGATGGCTGGCAGATCACGAAAGCTTCTCAGCCGAATTGACCGAGGTGGACGGCAAGAAATTCGAACCCAAGAGCATGGCTGAGGCCCTCGCTGCCTCGGAACGCGCGGGGTTTCAGATCCTGGAGACCCTGGATGGCGGGAATAACAGGGCCAAAGGGGCGGCCAGACAAGTCATCCGGCTTGCAGGTCGCATCTCAGGGGGGCCTCCCTGGAGCGTAAAATCCACCCAGACCAAGAGAACAAAGAGTCACCCCTTTGCCCCCTTCATCACGAGCACTCTCCAGCAAGCCGCTGCGAATCAACTCGATTTTACGGCCCATCATACCATGAGGATCGCCCAGGCCCTCTACGAAGGAATGCCCGTGAAAGGGCTTGGGGCGGTCGGGCTGATCACCTACATGCGTACCGATTCGACCCACGTCTCACCTGAGGCTCTCGGCATGGCCAGGGATTATGTCCTCGGGCAATTCGGGCAGAAGTATCTTCCCGAAAAGGCCAACATCTTTTCCTCGTCGAACAAAGCCGCCCAGGAGGCGCACGAAGCCATTCGCCCCACCGACGTTGCCCTCACCCCGGAAAGCCTTCGTACCTCCCTGCCTGAATCCCATTACCGGCTGTACAGGCTGATCTGGGAGAGGTTTGTGGCCTCACAGATGAGCGATGCCCAGTGGGACGCCACCACGGTCCTCATCTCCGGCAAGGATGCCGCAGGTGAATTGATCTTTCGTGCCACCGGACGGGTACTTGTTTTTGACGGCCACTACAGGGTATCCGGAGTTCCGGCCGCTTCGGAGGAGGCCATCCTTCCATCCATCAACGTCGGCGAGCCGCTTGCGGCGCTGCATTTGGATCCCACCCAGAACTTCACCTTGCCTCCTCCCCGCTACACAGAGGCCTCTCTGGTGAAGAAACTGGAGGCCGAGGGTATCGGCCGGCCCAGCACCTACGCCCAGATCATTCAAGTGATTCAGCAGCGCAAGTATGTCCAAAAGACCCGAAACCGCTTTCATGCTACGGACCTGGGAAAAATCGTGACCGACAAGCTGGTTGAAGCCTTCAGCGGGATCATGGAGGTGGGCTACACCCGGGACATGGAGCAACTCCTGGACGACATTGAGGAGAAACACGCAGACTGGGTCGAAATGCTTCGGCGCTTCTACGGACCCTTTAGGCAAAACCTCGATGCAGCGTATGAGGGTATGGTTCATGCCAAGGCCGAGACGGCGCCTGCTCCCCACACCTGCCCCAAGTGCGGCAGTTCCACCGTCTATCGGTTCGGCCGCAAAGGACGCTTCCTGAGCTGCGGGCAATATCCTCAGTGCAAATTCGCCGCTCCGATCGATGCCGAAGGACAGCCCGTGGAACCGTCCGAGACGGACATCGCCTGTCCCGCATGCCATGCTCCCATGCTCGTCAGAAGGGGCCGCTTCGGTGATTTTTTAAGCTGCCGGAGGTACCCGGAGTGCGGCGGCATCCTGAACCTCGACAAGAAGGGCTATATCTCACCGCCCAAGACGCCCCCCCTGCTTACCGACCTGCCCTGCCCCAAGTGCGGCTCCCCCCTCAACCTGCGAAGAGGTGGGAAAGGCCCATGGTTGAGCTGCTCGACTTTTCCGAAGTGCAGGGGGCGCTTGGGGTGGACCACCCTCCAGGAAGGGGTCAAACAGAAATGGAATCAGGCCTTGAGTGCTCACGAAAAGGCCCATCCGGAACCCATCATCCTGAAACTTGACGGCACCCCGGTTGGAGAGAGATACCGGCCCCAGATCAAGGGGCTCAACGGGGAGGAAGCGGATACCGACTCCTCTCCCTCCCCCGGCGCTCAGCAGTAATGGGATCGTCATTTTTCGCTGCTTCTGAGGGACTCTTCGAATTCCTTGAAGAATGCATCCTTCTCCTTCCAGTCCGGTCCGAAGCGCTTGTTGAAGTACTCGCCCAGGCTGTCGAAAAACCGGATCCACAAGGGCCTATCTCCATTCACCACCACCTCCTCCAGATACTCCTTCAGTTCAGCGATTCTCTCTTTTGGGAGGAATGAAAGGGCGCCCAGCTTGATGGACTTCTTCAGCGCCTCCGGCGTGAGGGCGTGAGCGGTGAGCATGACGGTCGGGAACCCCCGTGAGACAGAGGTCTTCAAAAGCTCAAAGCCGTTGACGCCCATGATGTCGAGGACAACCACATCATAGGTGTAACTGAGGAGGTATTGGAGCCCTGTAGCGTAGTCCGCTGCCCTGTGCACGATGCACATGTCCAGCTCGTCGGCAATGGTATCCAGGATATCCGGTTCATCATCCACAACAAGCACGACCTTGTCCGCCAAAGGACTCATCTTCGCCATGACTCCTCCCTCCGGATTCAGCAGGAAACTTGCGCAATGCCTGGTTTTTATAGCAGGACAAGCCGGTCACGTCAAAGGCATTTGAAAATCACGCCCAAAGCCTCGCTCCGTCCGCAGGCAAAAAAAGCGGTTGCATAATGCCCCGGCCTGTACGACACTAAGGGGTAAGGAGAACCACATGAAGAAGGATTCGTCACAAGGCAATTCCCCCGGAAAGGAACGACAGGGGTGGTGGAGTCGTTTTCTGGCAAGACTGGCAAAGGCCAACAGCGAGTCCATGCGGTCGGGATGCAGAACCTGAGGTCTAAGGCGTGGAAGTGCCGGCGGCACAAAACCGTGAAAAAGATATCCACGATCCTGCTTTCGCTGGGCGTATACTTCGTCGCCCTGGGGCCTTTTGCGGAAGCAGCGAAGCTCTACAAATGGGTCGACGAAAAGGGTGTGATCCATTTCTCGGACCGTCTGCCGGAGAGTCCGGAGAAGGTGAAAGGGATTCTCGAGGAAAAGGACATACCAGAATCCCCTGCTCCGGAAGTCAAACCTCAGTCCAAGCCTCCTTCCTCTGCAAGAAGCCCCATCGAACACGCGGTGAACTGCACCTTCCTCATCAAGAGTCCCCGGAAGGTAGGAACCGGATTCCTCATCACCACTGACGGTTACGCGGCCACCTGCAGACATGTCATGGAGGAAGGTCTCAACCAGGTTGCGGTCCTGAACGACCAGAGTGAGGTGCCCATTCAGCTTGTGGGCGTAAGCCACAAGCACGACCTGGCCCTGGTTCAGGTTCTGATGCCGGACAGAGCCTCGCATCTCTCCATGAGAGACGCCGGGACGCTGGTGCCAGGAGAGCGTCTGTTCGCCATAGGGTCATCCGCAGGGCTCCAGGCCACCGTGACCGACGGGGTCTTCACCGGTTTCAGGAAGATCGTGGACACCGGAGAGAGACTTGTCCAGTTCTCCGCACCCATCAACCAGGGCAACAGCGGCGGCCCGCTCGTGGATGAGCAAGGAAGGGTCGTGGGCGTGGTCACCCTGAAATACATCATGCGAAACGGAGTCCCCGTCAGTGGGGTCGGATTCGCCGT
>JAFGPH010000237.1 GCA_016926135.1 Deltaproteobacteria bacterium | reverse complement strand
TGCGCGGAAAAGGCCGGTCCAGGGGCTTGGTGGCGTCGATGATCATGCCGGATGACTTGATCTCATGCCTCAAGGAGGGGTCCAGGACCTGACCTTGCAGGTTCTTCAGCACGGTAATGTCCGCGTCGGCCTGCACCCGCGAAGCCAGTGCCCACATGACCTCCGCCTTGTCCTCCGGATCAATGTCGTCGTCCACAACGATCACGTGCTTGATGAAGTTGCTGGCGCTCATGGCGGCCATGGCCGCCCGCATGGGTTCCCCCTCGGTGCGCTTTCTCAGGCTGATAATGAGATTGAAGGGCCCGCCCGATCCCACCCAGCAGGTCTTGGTCACGCCCGGCACGGCCTTCCTGGCGCTCTGGTAGATGGATGCCTCAATCGGGAGGTGGGCGTTCATGTGCTCTGTCTGACAGGGGAAGATGTCGATTATGATCGGCTCCCTTCGCATGGTAATCGCCTCGACGTCGACAACCCAGGAGAGCCGCTGTGCACCGGAATAGCCCGTGAATTCACCAAAGGGACCTTCCACGCATCGCTTGCGGGAGAGGATATGGCCCTCAATCACGGCCTCTGCCTGGGCGGGCACCAGGAGATCGTCCCCCCAGGTCTCGGACCGGGTCACCTCCAGCGCCTCGCCCAGCACCCCACCGGCGGACTCGTACTCGTCCGCGTTGAGCGGGCTGAGCAACGCACCGGTCAAGTGGAAAGCGGGATGATGGCCGAGGACCACGGCTATAGGAAGAGACCGGTCCCGGGCCTCTGCTGCCGCGAAGGTGGACCAGAGATGGCGGGGCGACATGTAGATGGCCAGGTGTTTTCGGTCCAGAACCTGGGTCCGGTTCCAGGAGACGTTGTATCGGCCCTCGGAACTCCTGGAGACCACGACGGGCGTGAAATAGGGTCCGCCGTCCAGGTCCGTATGGCGAATGCCCGGAAGCAGCGAGAGGTCGACCTCCCCCTTCCCCGTGACCAGGGCTCTGACAGGGGCCTCCTGCGGCGGCACCTTCTTCACAGGGATCGATCGGGTGGAGCGTTCCAGAATACGGTCCAGGATCGGCATGCGATTCCCTGTATCCGCACCCAGGGCCAACCCGATCTTCCGAAACGTGCCGAAGGTATTGTTCAGGATCTTGAAGGAAGTGGGCCGACCCCTGAGGTCGGTCACGGATTCAAAGAGCACGGCGGGGAATCGGCCCTGCCGTTCCAGGGCGTCCACCACACTGGCCGACTCGAACTGCGATGGATGGACCTGCTTCCTGACCCGGATGATTTCCCCGGCCGCCCGATCCTCCAGCACCCCTATCCAGTCTCGAAGGCAAAGCCCCATTCTCTATGCGCCTCCTGCGGTTTTTGTTCTCTTCGCCGCCAGGGACACGGCATCTGCTATCTTCACATATCCGGTGCAGCGACAGAGGTTGCCTGAAAGGGCACGAGCGATCTCTTCCCTGCCCGGTGAGGGCTTTTCCCGGAGAAGGGCCGCTCCGCTCATCAGCATGCCCGGGGTGCAGAAGCCGCACTGGACGGCTCCTGCCTCGACAAAGGCCTCCTGCAGGGGGTGGAGTGTTTCTCCCCGGGCCAACCCCTCCACGGTTTCCACGTGGAGCCCCTGGCACCGCAAGGCCGGCATGAGACAGGAAGCCACCGGGATTCCTTCGAGCAGCACGGTGCAGGCCCCGCATTCCCCTTCCTCGCAGCCGGCCTTGGTACCGGTCAACCCCAGTCGCGCGCGCAAGACATGGAGGAGCGAATCCTCCGGATCGACCTTCAGGCAGTGCTCCACTCCATTCACCGTGAGAACGAGTTCCCCTTGTCCTGGCATATGCCCTTTCCCCTTTCGGTCGCGCGCATCAGAGCACGCCTGACCATGACCTCCACCATGTTCTGGCGGTATTCCTTCCCTCCCCGCAGGAGGCTGGCCCTCGGCCTGCTTTCCTCGGCCGCTGCCCTTGCGGCGCGGCCGAATGCCTCCATGGTCGGCTCAGAGCCCTGGAGGATTTCCTCCGCCTCTGACGCCCTGAAGGGCGTGGAGGATACCGGGCCTACGACCACACGGGCCTTTTGGATCTTCTTTGTGTTCTCGCTCAGGGCGATGGAAACGGCCGTGTTCACCACCGGGAGGGTGAGGGTGCGGCGCTGGGACAGGCGCTCAAAGGCGCTTCCGCACTCCTCCTGCGGGAGAGGGACGATCAGGTGGGTAATCAGTTCCCGGCAGCTATCGATACAGCAAAGCCCGAGGCCTTCATAGAGGTCGGGGAGGGCCATGGTTCGCACTCCCGCCCTTCCCGCTACTCTGACCTGCGTGTCAAAGGCGTGCAGGGCGAGCGCTGCATCCGCCCCGGGCTGGGCCGAAACGATATTTCCCACGAGGGTCCCCACATTGCGTATCTGCGGGGACCCGACGTGCGCGCAGGCTTCCGCCACCGCCGTGATGTGTTGACGGACGATGGGTGAGGCAGCGGCCTGGGCATGGGTGACCAGGGCACCCATGACCAGGAGGTTCCCCTGCTTCTCTATCCGGTTCAATCCCGGGATGCGGGTGATATCGACCAGAATGGCCGCCCCTCGACCCGCGCGCCGCAACTGGATCACCAGATCCGTTCCTCCGGCGATGATCCGGCCTTCGCCTTGAGCGGCGGCCAGGGCCTCAAGGGCCTCCCTCACATTTTCCGCCAAGTGATACGCAGCCCATCCCATAGCGGCTACTTCCACAAGGTGGCCATGCGGTTCACATGGTTCGACATGGCCTGTTGCGCACCCTCCGGATCGGCCGCCTCCACGGCGGCCAGGACCCTCTCGTGACCCCTGATCCCTCTGATTCGATTATCCACGTCAAACTCCAGATCTTTTACCGACTTGTGAAGCAGGGGCACCATGCCTTTGACCAGCACCTCCAGAACCGTGTTGTGGGAAGCCTCTGCCAGCGCAATGTGGAAATCCCAGTCCTGGATGCTTCTTTCCCTTCCCTGTTCCAGGGAACTGCGATAGTTGGCGATGGACTGCCTGAGGCGGTCGATATGCACGGGCTCCCTGTTTCGGGCCGCCAGGGCGGCCACACCGGGTTCGATGAGGAGGCGGGCCTCGGTCAGTTCACGGACACTCGCCTTTCGCATTTTGAGAAGGACGGAGAAGAACTTCCCAAAAGGCTCCAGAGACGGCTCGGCCACGAAAACCCCGCCGCCGGAGCCGCGCTTGACCGTGAGAAGGCCGAACTGCTCGAGGCTGGTCACGGCCTCGCGCACGGGGACCCGACTGAGCCCCATCTGCTCGGCCATTCTTGTCTCGGAAGGCAACTGGTCCCCCACCTGCAAACGACCTTCGCTGATCAGGCTGAGGATCAGGCTCCTGGCCTCGTCGGAGGCCCTGGGCTTTTTCACCTCATGGAACAACCGCTCTCCCTGGTTCTGCATGGTCCCCCTTCATGATACGGGTTGGCTTTTTACCCGGAAAAACATTAAGATATATTGGTATAACATTAGAGGTCATATCTATTGACTTGTCAAGTGATTTTTGCCCGCTTCCTGCCACCGGATTGGGGGGAAGTGGGTGGGTCAGTATGAAGGGAGGCATCACGAATACCCAGCGCCGGATGCCGGGGACGAGGGGTCGCCCTTGATGCCTGGCGCTGTTTACAGCCGCCTTAACCACGGATGAGTGGTGGATCCAGGAAGGCCGATTCTAAGTGCTTGTGGTTTTTTCCCGTCCCCTTTACTATAGGCCCGGCCGGATGGAGGAAGGAACATGAGCGATATCGGCATCATCGAGTTTTCGCCCGTCGCCCAGTATGCCATCGACCGGGAACACCGGATTACGCGGTGGAACCGGGCCTGTGAACTGCTCACAGGACGCTCGGCGGCGCAGATGGTGGGGACGGATCGTCACTGGGAACCCTTCTACCCGGAGAAAAGGCCCACCCTGGCCGACTTTGTGGTGGAGCACGACCGGAAGGGCATGAGGAGCCTCTACGGGCAGGAGAGGGTCTCCAGATCGGGCGTAGTCCCCCATGCATGGGAGACAGAGGACTTCTTTGAGGATGTGGGCGGTCAGGCCCGACACCTCCGGTTTCTCGCTGCCCCCGTTTATGATGAGAGCGGCGAGATTTCCGGAGCCGTGGAGAGCTTTCTGGACGTGACGGAACAGAAGGACTTTGAAAAGGCCCTGATGCAGTCTGAGGAGGTCTACAGAATTCTGGCCGAAAATGTGCCCGACGGTGTGGCCCTCATGCAGGGAGGGCGCTTTGTGATGGTCAACCAGGCCTTTGCGCGTATGTTTGGATATGCCGGCCCCGAGGACGTGGCCGGCAGACCTTCCCATGATCTCATTTCGGAGGGCCACAGGGAGATGTTCAGGGAGACGCTGGAGGCCCTTGAGTCCGGCAGGTCGGAGGAAAAGACCCTCCGGTGGCCCGGTGTCGCCGGGGACGGACGTGAGATCTGGGTGGAAGGTCACCCCAACGTGATCAACTGGGAGAACAGGCCTGCCGTGCTCTCGACCGTGATCGACATCACGGAGACACGGGCCAGGGAACTCGCTGCCGAGGAGGAGGCCCGCCGCCTCAAAAGGGAGAACATTCAACTGCGTTCTTCCATCAGGGACCGGTACCGGTTCGGGAATATTGTGGGAAAGAGCCTGGTCATGCAGGAGGTGTACGAACTCATCCTGAGGGCGGCTGCCGGGTCGGCAAGCGTGATCATCTACGGAGAGTCGGGGACAGGCAAGGAACTGGTGGCTCGTGCCATCCACGACATGAGCGACCGCCATGACAGGGAGTTCGTAGCCGTCAATTGCGGGGCCATTCCGGAGACCCTCCTGGAGAGCGAGTTCTTCGGTTACCGGAAGGGGGCCTTCACGGGCGCCCATGCGGACAAGGGTGGCTTTCTGGACCGGGCCGGAGGGGGAACCCTCTTCCTCGACGAGGTGGGGGACCTGAGTCTCAACATCCAGGTGAAACTGCTGCGGGCCATTGAGGGAGGCGGCTACACGCCTGTGGGGAGCAGCAAGGCCGAAACGTCGGATTTCCGCATGATCGCGGCCACCAACAGGGACCTGAAGGAGCGGATGCGCAAGGGACTCATGAGGGAGGACTTCTTTTACAGGGTTCACGTCATCCCGATCCATCTGCCCCCTCTCAGGGAGAGAAAGGAAGACATCCCTCTCCTGGTGGACCATTTCCTCCGATCCGGCAAACAAGGCAGGGAACTCTCCTCCCTGCCTGGAAGGGTCATGGAATCCCTTTACAGTTATCGCTGGCCGGGAAACGTAAGGGAACTCCAGAATGCGCTCCACCGCTACCTCACCGTGGGGCGGCTCGATTTCATCCACGCCGACCAGGTCCTCAGCCCTGATGTTTCGGAGATTCCCGGCAGGAGAGGGAAGGAGGTCGTGGGCGATCTCAGGACCGCGGTGGTGGAGGTGGAGAGGGACATGATCGCCCGGGCCCTCCATCAGACCGGCTGGAATAGGAGCAGGGCCGCGGATCTGCTGGGTATCCCACGGAAGACCCTCTTCAGAAAGATGAAGAAAATGGGAACTCCTGACAAATTACCTGAAAGGGTGTGAACCCTTGCTCAATCCCCCCAAAGGGCAGGGACACTATGGCCCATAATGGCCCTTCCTGCCTCACATGATTTGCCTCAGTATTTTAAATAATTATACTCGCATACCAAGAAAGGTGGGCTTTTTTGTCCCATCCTCCATGGGCTCCCGTTCCCCGGCCAATCAAGGCTGATTCCGTACAGTTTCAACAAAAATAGGCCCTTACACGTCGGGTGGTCCTCCTGGCACGCTAATTGCCATGCATAGGGTCGAACTCGATTTCACACCTATCACGCACAGAGGAGGAAAAAGAGATGAAAAAGGCATTTGCGGCATCACTTCTGGCCGTCCTGGTGGCCTGTTTTTCTTTTTACGGACCGGGTGTGTTGAATGGACATGCTGCGGACAAGGTTTTCGAGATGACTTTCACGAGTGAATACATGGACAAGCACCCGACGGTGAGGAACGCCTTCCTCCCCTGGGCGGAGGAGGTCGGAAAACGGACCCAGGGCAGGGTCAAGATCACATACTTCAACCCCAACACGCTGGCCCCGGCAAAGGACTCCTATGACTCCACGGCAAGCGGCGTGATCGATATCGGCTCGGGTTATTGCGGGATGAACCCGGGCAAATTCCCGTTGAACGAGGCCATGGAACTGCCCATGATCGTACCCAGCGCCGAGGCGGGAAGCCTCGTCACCTGGGACCTCTATAACGAGTTCCCGGAATGGCGGGATGAGTACAAGGACGTGAAGATACTCTGGCAGTGGGCCAGCGCCACCTACCAGCTTCACACCACCAAGAAACTGGTGCGCAATATGGATGACCTGAATGGGATGAAGATCATCGGATGGAGCCAGAAGCTCCTCCAGATCCTGAAGGCCTTGGGCGCCAGTCCCCTCCAGATCGCGCCGACCGACACCTATCTGGCCCTCCAGAGAGGCATGGCGGATGGCGTCCTGTGCCCCCTTGCGCCTGTCAGGTCTTACAAGATCAGCGATGCCACCAAATACCACACCATCGTGGACATCAATGTGGGTCCCTTCTGGGCAGGCATGAACCGGAAACTCTGGAAACAGCTCCCCCCGGATATCCAAAAGGTTTTTGAGGAGACAACGGGCGCCAAAATGGCCCAGGCTTCAGGCAAGACCCTGGACCAGGGCGCGGTTGCGGACGTCAAATGGATGAAATCCCAGGGCCACACCTTCTATGCCCTTCCGGACAGCGAGAAGGAGACGTGGTTCAAGAACCTTAAGAGCATGCACGAAGACTGGGACAGGAAGATGGAGGACAAGGGCTTCAGGAACGCAAGGGTCATCCTGAATGAGGCCCTGAAACTGGGAAAGGCCTACGCAAAAACCACGGGTAGAGGTTACGAAGAGTAGCAAAAACCGGGCTCTTTTGGAGACAAGGAACGGGTGGGTCTGTTGCCGGGTGCCATCAAGAGCAGGCCTGCCCACCGGAGAAAGAACGGGGGATGAAGGAATGAGTTCATATCCCGCTGCCATTGCGGCAGACACGAACGGCCTGGATTACCTGAAGGAAACGGCGGGAAAGACAAGGACCGTGAAGGGGAGAGGAGTAAGACACCTTGTGGGTTTTCTTTCGGGGATGATGGAACGCCTCAACCGGAAGCTTGAGACGGTGAGCGCCGTCATCGCCGGGATCATGTCCGTCCCCATCTTCTTGGATGTCCTGAGCCGCATGATCCTCGGGAAATCCATTCCGGGCATTATTGAAATGGAAGAGTTTATGATGATCCTCATCGTGTTCCTGGCCCTGGCCGTTATCCAGAGAGACAAGGGGCACGTGAGCATCGATCTACTCTTCTCCCGATTCCCGGCGCGGTTGAGGGATCTCCTCGATATCTCCAACTACACCGTCTGCCTGGTCGTTTTCTCGCTCATGGGCTGGCAGACCATCCTGCAGGTTATTCAAAAGATGGGGGAGACCAGCTTCTCCCTCGGGATTCCCATATCCGTATTCCTTGGTGTGGCCGCCTTGGGCACGTTGCTGCTCGCCCTTGTTCTCCTGGGCGATCTCCTGAGGTGCGTGGCCGGGCTCATGGAGAAGGGGGGAGCGGGGTGTTTGATCCCCGCCTTCGCCCTGGGCATCTTTATCCTGGGTCTGCCCCTTCTCGTGAAAATGCTTCCAGGACGATTCAGCGGACTCCCGCTGGGCCTTGCCGGAATGGGGCTCCTCTTCATCTTTCTTCTTGTCCGGATGCCCATCGGATTCGCCATGGCCGTGACGGGCTTCCTGGGCATGCTGGTCGTCAGCAAGAATATGACGGCGCCCCTGAGCATGCTGGGGATCGCGCCCTACCACGCAACGGCCTCCTTTCTCCTGGCCGTGGTTCCCCTGTTTGTACTGATGGGAGAACTGGCCTTTCATTCCGGGATCAGCCAGGACCTCTTCGATTCGGCCTACAAGTGGTTCGGCCGGCTTCCGGGAGGGCTTGCCATGGCCGCGGTGGCCGGATGCGCCGGATTTGCCGCCGTCTGCGGGGACAGCATGTCCACGGCGGTCACCATGGGGGCGGTTTCCCTCCCGGAGATGAAAAAGAAACAATACAGCAGCAGCCTGGCCACGGGCAGCCTGGCTGCGGGCGGGACCCTGGGGATCCTCATCCCGCCCAGCGTGGGGTTCATCTTCTACGCCATCGTCACAGAGGAGTCGGTGGGCAAACTTTTTGTCGCAGGGATTCTCCCCGGGCTCCTTCTGGCAGCCCTCTTCATCGTTTGCATCTATCTCATGGCCAGATACCGGCCGGAGCTGGCCCCCCGGGGCGAGTCCTCCACCCTGAAGGAGAAACTGCTCTCTCTCAGGGGGATCGTCCCCATGCTCCTGCTCTTCGTCCTGATCCTGGGAGGGATCCTTGGGGGCATCTTCAGCCCCACGGAGGGGGGTGGAATCGGTGCGGTGGGCGCTTTCATCTATGCCCTCTGCAGAAAACGGATCACCCCGGAAAAGCTCATGCTGGCCATGAGGGAAACGGCCAAACTGACGACCAAACTCCTGATGATCCTCATCGGGGTGGCCATCCTGGGCTACTTTCTCGCTGCAACCAGGTTTCCCTTCATCCTCGCCGATGTGGTGACAGGGCTGGAGGTGAATCGCTACCTCGTATTTGCGGCCGTCATCATGCTGTTCATCGTCCTGGGCTGCCTGATGAACGTGATCCCCATGATCCTGCTGACCCTGCCGGCCATCTACCCTTCGGTCGTGGCCCTGGAGTTCGATCCCATCTGGTTCGGGGTGATCACGGTGATCGTCATGGAAATGGGTCAGATCACGCCTCCCATCGGGGTCAATGTCTTCGCCCTGAGCAGCGTGGCCAAGGGAGTGCCCATGGAGACCATATTCAAAGGGGTCTTCCCCTTTTTTGTCTGCATGGTCGTCTGTGCGGTCATTTTGACCCTGTTCCCGCAGATCGCCCTTTTCCTGCCCGGGCTGTTTTTCTAAGGGGAACCGCGCGCTCGCTGAACGAATGGAGTCGGGAACATGGAATGGAGTCCCCGATGGGGACGGACAGGGATCAATGGATTTGAAACGATCGAAAGGAGGAATGAAACAATGGCAACGAAACCGAAAAGGGTGGCAATCATAGGACTGGATTGCGCCTTGCCCCATATGATCGAAAAATACATCGAGGAGGGGATTCTTCCCACCTTCAAGAGCTTGAGGGACAAGGGAGTCTGGGCCGAGAACTGTCTCGTGCCCTATCCCACGGTGACGCCCCCCAATTGGGCCGCCATTGCCACGGGGGCCTCAGCCGGCACCCACGGCATCACCGACTTTCACTACCACGTGGAAGGAGAGGCACTGGACAACGGCCATATCCGGCAGAGCTTCAGCAGCGATCGGTGCCAGGCCGAGTACATCTGGGATGCCCTGGACAAGGAAGGGAAGAAGTGCATTGTTTTCAACTATCCCAGTTCCTGGCCCAGCCACATGAAGAACGGGATTGTCGTGGCAGGGGAGGGCTTTACCCCCGGCGAGCGACGGGCGGACATGCCTCAACTGGACAGCGTGTTTTCCCTCTCCGGCGATCAGCTCATCACCACGGGCTACTATCCCAAGGCCTTCCGAGGAGAATTCAAAGAGGCTGAAGGGTGGCAGAACGTGGACACCATGGGAGAGGACCCCCTGGAAATGGAGGTGCGTCTCCCCTTTGAGGATGCCAGGGTCAAACCTGCGAACACGATCTGGTATGCCCTGGTGCGGCAGAACGGCAACGAGACCTATGACAGGGTCAGCCTGTCGCCCTCCAAGGATTTCAGGGATGCCTTTTTCACCCTCAAGGCGGGTGAGTGGAGTCCCAAGATTACGACCAAGATCAGGATGCCCGACGACTCCCAACGTGAGGTGTTCTTCCGCTGCAAGCTCGTCGAATTGTCCGAGGACGCAGAAGACTTCCGGCTCCTCGTCGGTGCCATGGTGGAGAACGGCGGTTGGACCTCTCCCCCGGAGATCGCCACGGCACTCGCCTCAGAAGACGGGTGTATTCACGCCCAGGGGGGTATGGTGATGGCCATGCTCGATCTCATCGACATGGATACCTATGTGGAGATGAATGACCACCTCTCCACCTGGATGGCCGATGCAGCCTCCACCCTGATGCGGGACGAGGAGTGGGATTTTTTCATCATGCACTCTCATCCCATCGACTGGATGTACCACGTGGTGATCAGCGACATGGCGAGTCCTGATCCGGAAAAGCGAGAGAGGGCCTGGAAGGTGCACCGCATGATGTACGAGATCGAAGACCGCATGCTTGCAAAGATCGTCGAGGCGGCGGGCAAGGACACCCTTATCGTCGTGGTCTCGGATCACGGGGCCACCCCGGACGGTCCGACCTTTGATCCTTACAAGGCCCTGGTGCCTGCAGGGCTTGCCACGCCTATCGAGAAAAATGGGCCCCAGGAGTTCGACTTGAGAGAGAGGGTCCTGAGCCTGAGCACCGCCGCGGTGGACATCTCAAGGAGCAAGGCGATCCCCCAGCGGGAGATCTATGTGTATGTCAACCTGAAGGGGCGGGACAAGGGCGGTATCGTGGAGCCGGAGGACTATGAGAAGGTGCAGCAGGAGATCATCGACGCCCTTTACGGCTACGTGGATCCGACAACGGGAAAGAGGCCCGTGGCCCTGGCCCTGACCAAGAAAGACGCCCGCCTGCTGGGACTCCACGGCGACCGGGTAGGAGACGTGGTCTATGCCCTGCAGCCCTGGTTCGGGAGCCAGCACGGACAGATCCTGCCCACCGCGGATTACGGCGTCGGCTCTCTGAGGGGGCTCCTGTGCATGGCGGGCCCGGGCCTGAAAAAGGGTTTTCGCCTGGGGCGGACCTGCTCCATCACGGATATCGTCCCGACCGTCTGCTATATGATGGACTTCCCGGTGCCGGAAAATGTCGAAGGGGCCGTCCTTTACCAGACCTTCAAGAATCCGAACTACAAGATCAAGGAGATCCAGAAGTTGAAGGATGGCCTGATCCGTATGGAGGCCGCCGTGGAACGCCAGAGCCGGGAGCCGTGGGACCATCATGACTGTGCTTGAGGTCTCAAAAAAGCCACCCGATCCGAAAGGAGGGTTCCCATGCTGTTCATCCTGAACCAACCCCGGAGGGATGTCTTCGCCCTGATCAGGCAGTTGGGAGGAGATGGTGAAAAGACCGTGCTGCTTGCGGGAGATGCAGTCTACTGGGCTGCGCCCTTCATGTCCGCGAGGTTTCAGTCTGCCGGCGTGGAAGAGGTCTATGTGTCCCGGGACGCGCTGGAAACCAGATGCGTTGAACTTCATCCCGATGGGGAGGTGGTGGATTACGATGGGATGGCCACGCTGATCATGGATATGGAGGACAAGGTCCTTTGCATCTAGCAGGCTGCCAAAAAACGCCCATCTACTGCGTTACCCTCATCCCTCGTCACTGCGGCGTACTTACTACCCCGTACGCCTCATTCCTCGGGATTTCGGGGGCCTTATATCTGGACGTTTTTGAGCAGCCTGCGTGCAGGCGGTGTTTCATCGAGCCTCTAGGAGGAGAGGTGTTATGGCAAAAACCTTGACCATCATGTTGATGTCCGGAAGCTGTGAGAACGAAGACGCCCTTTTTGCCGTGAAACTCGCCGAGGCGGTGCTCAAGCGGGGCGACAAGGTGAACATCTACCTTTATGGCAACGGTGTGAATCTCTCGAAAAGGGATCACACTGTCGAGGGCGATCTTCACATCGCCGCTCCTCTTCTCGAACATATAGAGGGCGGAAAGGCGGGAAAGAGACTGGAGGAGATTGCCCGGATGGGCGCGAAGATCGCCACATGCCATACCAACGAGCATGCCAGGGGGATCCAGGGCCTGGAGTACCTGGAGGGAGTAAAAGGGGGCGATATCGGGCACACCTTCTGTGACTATCTCCTGGTGTCCCATGTCTTTCTGGCCCTGAGCCATTGAGGAGGCCGTGATGATCGATTCCATATGCGTTGTTGTCAAAAGCCCCCCCGGAGAGGAGCGTGCCACCCTCGGCATCCGGACATCGTATGCGACGCTCATGTCCTCCATGGAGACCAAGGTTTTGTTCATGGATGAGGGCGTCTACAACCTTCTGGAAAACCCCGGGTATCATACGGTCACGCTCAAGGAGGTGATCCGGGAGGATGGAGAGGTCTACTGCACCAGGGAAGGGCTGAAGAGCCGGGGGCTGCCGGAAGAGGCCCTGCTCCAAGGCGTCCGGGTCATTCCTGAGAGCGAGGTGGCCGGGATCGTTGAGGTGTGCCGGTCCGTGGCGGTGTTTTAACTCGGAGGAACCAAATGAGCGAGAAAAAGGGCGTTTCCGTGGAATGCAGGTACGAGATCGGAAAGAGCCAGGTATTCAAGACCGGGGCAAGATCCCTTCCGGAAATCCGGTTTGATTTTGCCGACCTGACCCGGGAAGAAGTCAACGGGGAGCACCTCGGGGCGAGGCTCCTCCTGTGTGCTGCGCTGGCCTGTTACACGAACACCTTTGTGAACGCTTTGAAGGCGACAGGTGTCGAAACAAGATCCCTGAGCGCCAGGGCCATCATAGAAAAGGAAAGGGACGATATCCTGAGGACGAGGTACACCCGGATCCTTCTTGAATTGGAGGTGGGGGTGGATGAGAAGGATGATGCGACCTTCGAAAGAATTCGGGAGGACATGGATCGGGGCTCTCTGCTCACCTATTCCCTGGAGGAGGGGATCGAGACAGAGTACGATGTGCGCAAGGTGTGATCCGCCCAACCTTCACCTGAAGAGGGCCAGATACTGACCGTAGCCTTCTTTTTCCAGCGCTGCCTTGGGGACGAAACGCAGGGCGGCCGAGTTGATGCAATAGCGCAGACCCCTCGGCGGAGGGCCGTCGTCGAACACATGGCCGAGGTGGGAATCCCCATGCCTGCTGCGCACCTCGGTGCGCACCATGAAGAGACGGCGGTCCTTCTTCCCCACAACGTTTTCAGGTACGAGGGGCCGGGTGAAACTGGGCCAGCCCGTTCCGGAATCGAATTTGTCTTTTGAACTGAACAGGGGCTCCCCTGAGAGAATATCCACGTAGATGCCCTCCTCGTGGTTGTTCCAGTAGGCATTGTCAAAGGGCGGCTCCGTGCCGTTCTTCTGGGTCACCTCGTATTGCAGAGGGGTCAACCGCCGGCGGAGGTCCGCGTCCTGTAGGCGGCTGTGGCCGCCCGCAGCGTTCTCCTCTTTCCCTTGCCCCATCGGAGCAGTCATGGTTTCACCTTCTTTCCTCTCCTCGCCTTTCATGTCGGAATTGACGTCGGCCCACACCTTTTCCAGGAACCGGTCCCGGCCAGAGCCAGAACGGTACCATCGATAGCGGATCGGATTCTGCTTGTAGTAATCCTGGTGGTAGACCTCAGCCTCGTAAAACGGCCCCAGGGGAAGGATCTCGGTCACGATGGGTCTCTTGAAACGTCCGGATGCGGCCAGGCGTTCTCTGGATGCTTCGGCCCTTTGTCGCTCTCGCTCATCGGCATAGAAGATGACACTCCGATATTGGGCGCCTCGATCCACGAACTGCCCCCCTGCATCGGTAGGATCCACATGACGCCAGAACACGTCCAACAGTTGTTCATACGTGATCTTCTGCGGATCGTAGACGACCTTTATCGCCTCCACATGGCCTGTGGCACCCGCGGATACCTGGTCATAGGTGGGATCGACTACATGGCCTCCGGTGTATCCGGAGACGACCTCCAGGACGCCGTTTGTATGCTCGAAATCGGATTCCGTGCACCAGAAACAGCCGCCGGCGAAGAAGGCCGTCTTTGTTTCCGCAGGTTTCGAAATCATGGTCTTGTCCTCTCCTTTTTCCGTGCTGCGGACCTGACGGTACCCCAAGAGCAGCAGGGCACCCAGGATCAATACTGCGATAACGGTGGTTCTCATGGTTCACCTCGGGGTCAGCGTGTATCATCGGACCGAAACTGCACACCGTTCTCACGCGGTCCGGGTTCGATCATTTAGATAACAAGATAAGACCTAATTCTGAAACTACCACCGTCGCGCCTTTCCTCCCCAGTTGATCGGTACCTTCGGCCGATGCTACCTGGTGGATGAGAGGCAGGAAAAGGGGGCGGAGCACAAACGGCTCATGGACTACTTCGCCTTTCTCAAGAAGGAGGCCCTGGAGGGGAGGCGGAAGGCAGATGGGGAGACTGTCAAGCGTGAGATCGAACACGCCCTGGAGAGGATGTCATGAGCGTTTCACCCGGAAGGGGGCAGGCAGCTCAAGAAGGAATCAGGACCTCCCTTTCTCTCAGTTGATCCGCCAGGAACTTCCTGGCGAACGGGTTTGTCATGGTGCGCAGGGCTTCTCTTACCATGAGGAGAATGCTCTCCTTCCATCGTGGGCGACCGGCTTCCATATCGGACTTGCACGAGTCGTCCAGCAATCGCGAAATAAACATGGCCACCTCGATATCGGTTGGTTTTTCGAAGTCAAAAGGAGGCTCCGAGCACGTGCTGTTCAGTGTCATGGTTTTTCCCTCGCAAGATAGAAGACGTGGAGATAACGCCGCAACTTCGCGGAAAATGAACTGTTCTATATTTAGACATAATTAAATATACATTTATATATTTGTCAACTAATTTTTCTCCATATTGTGGTCAATTCGGTGCTTTTATACATCATACGGATTGGCCTTCTGCCCACACCGCAGCAGGCAATGGTGTCCGGGCGCGTTGCATCCAGACGGTTCTGGGTAACTTCCGATCCGGGTTTCAGCAGCCTTTGGGAATCATTGACTTATCTGCCGTAGAAACGGATGGCTGCTCCCCTTTGATGGGGAGGGGGTGAAGAAGAGCACTTCCGCCACCCTCGCGTCAAGGTAGCGGAGAATAATATATTGAGTTTGAGCCCGTTGTTTGCGGATGTTATCCCGAAAGGGGGGCTACCCGAAGGATCTTGCCGTCAATGTCGGAGGGTTCGTGCACTGCCCAGGAGAGGATTTCCCCCTGCCTGTTGCCGATGAAATGATCGGCGAGCTCATGGAAGGAGACCCTACCCGGGTCGGCGATCACCACGGTCTTCACCCCTTGGGTCAGGGCGCGAACGATGAGGTCCTTGAAGGGATCGACCAGGGCATCCCAGAAGCAGATATCCGCCCCGATAAGCACGTCGGTGTCTCCGAGTTGTCCGGAGGTGATCTCCTCGAAAGCCCTGTTCACGGTGGTGATCTTTACGTTATTGATACGGGCGTGGAGCCGGAGATAGGGGAACACCTCCGGATCAATGTCCACACCCGTGACGACGGCGTGATGTCTCTTTGCGCAATAGATGCCCGCCAAACCCCATCCGCATCCAATCTCCATGACCCGCGCGCCGTCTCTCAGCCCGTAACGGCTGAAGAAGTCCATAAGCAGCCAGCTTGATGTCCAGACCCTGAACCCAAATCGCGAGGGGGCATGGAGACGCTTCAGTCTCCTCACCTCGCAATGCCGCGCCTTCAGCGCGCGCACCCCGAATGCAATGCATTCCGTCTTGGCCGGATGGGACAATCATCCACCTGCCTCTCTGAGCCGCATGCCGATCACCAGGACTCGTCGCCGTGTGGGCGTTCAATAGAACTGCCGCCGGCTGCCCCCTCTTCCTCCACCCGTTCTCTGCCGGCCTTCCGTCCGGGGCTTGGCCTGATTGACCTTGACGGCGCGACCCTTGATTTCTTTGCCGTCCAGGCCTGCGATGGCCGCCTCCGCCTCCGATGCGTCCGGCATTTCCACGAACCCGAATCCCTTGGACCGACCGCTGAAGGTGTCCGTGATGATCTTCACGGATTCCACGGTTCCGAAGCCTTGAAAGGCCTGGCGCAGATCCTCTTCCGTGACACCGTATGACATGTTCCCCACGTAGATGTTCATGATCCCACTCCCTGCTGTTCCAAAGATTGAGCCGCTAATACGGAACGACTCCCGTCATCCTCGGGATCGACCCGAAGGATGCAGTCGGCGATTTTGTTCCCCCTGTCTCCGTTCCCAGAAGGTTCCTTCGCCGTCCCCGTGAAGCCTGTTCCATCGGGAGCGTTGAGGTCTGCGAAATGACCGGTCCTGCATCGGTACCATGCAACGGGGCCCGGCCAGACGTTTCTGGGGTGTCGTACGCCACAAGGGGTCTACCACTTCCCGGTTCAAGCCTGTGACGAGAGGATGAGGAATGGCAACTCAAAGCGGGCTGAGATGGCACTCGCTGTCCCTCGCTGAAGCGTTCTGCCATCTGCCAAGATAGGGAGCCGATCAGGAGCGGGCCTAAAATGGCAGGAAACATGTACCTTTTACCCCAGGCAGCGAAAAAGATCAAGAACTTTATTCGCTTGGCCCGCATTCATGATTGACCGGGCACGGGAGACCCCCTATACTCCTCCCGGAAAAAGGCAATGGAGGTCTGCGTTTGCCGGGGACTCCGTGCGCCGCGTGCCTTGGAAGGAGGAACTCCATCGTGTATGAAGCCGAATATCGACGCAGACTCACAACGCCGGAAAAGGCGATCTCACCCGTTCCCGATACCTGCACCATCGTGCACGGTATGGCGGCAGGGGAGCCCGCTGCGCTTCTCGGGGCTGTCGCCGACCGTGCCCGTGCCGGGAAATTCAAAGAGGTGAAGGTCTTTTCCCTGCTGCCCATGGCCCATGCGGCCAGGACGATCCTGGATCCCGCCTTGAGCGACGTGATCTTTCCCCACACCTGGTTTGTGAGCGCATCGGACCGCGGGCTTGTGCGGGTGGGCCTGAACAGCTTCGTGCCCAATGAATTTCACCAGGTCCCCAGGTTGATCAGGGACTTCATGGAGATCGACCTGGTGATCACCACCGTCTCCCCCATGGACAGGGCGGGATTCTTCACATTCGGGGCCATCAACGACTACATCTCTACGGCCGCGAGGAACTGCCGGAGGCTGGTCGTGGAGGTCAATCCTCAGATGCCCAGGGTGTTTGGGGACTCGTCGCTGCATGTTTCGGAGGTGGATGCCATTGTGGAGAATGACCTTCCGATCCTGGAAGTCGTTCCGGCCGAGCCCAAGCCCGAGGCGGGGATCATCGGTCGATCCATCGCCGAAATGATCCCCGACGGGGCCGCCATCCAGCTCGGTGTGGGCGCCATTCCCAACGCGGTGGCGGGGTACCTGGAAGCCCATAAGGACCTTGGGATTCACAGTGAACTTTTCTGCCCAGGCATGATGCGTCTCATTCAGAAGGGGGTCATCACCGGCCGGCGAAAGAACCTCCACCCCAGACAGCATGTCTTCACCAACGCATTGGGGGACCGGGAGATGTACGACTTCATGAATGACAATCCCAGCATGACCAGTTACCCGGTCTCCTACACCAATGACCCGCACGTGATCGCGCAGAACGACAACCTGATCTCCATCAACTCCACCATCGAGGTGGACCTCCT
>JAFGPH010000236.1 GCA_016926135.1 Deltaproteobacteria bacterium | reverse complement strand
TCTGAGGAGATGGAAGGAACTGATCGACAACATCCGCAGTCCGGAAAGGGAGATCACCGTGGCCATGTGCGGGAAGTACACCAAACTCGTGGACTCCTACGCATCCATCGTCGAATCCTTTCATCACTGCGCCGCACACCTGCGGTGCCGAATCAACCTGGAGTGGGTGGAGACTACGGACCTAAAGGATACTTCCTTCCTGAACGGTGTGGACGGTGTGATCGTGCCGGGAGGTTTCGGACACAGGGGCACGGAGGGCAAGATCGAGGTGATTCGAGGAGCCCGGGAACGGAATATCCCGTTCCTGGGGCTCTGCCTGGGACTGCAGCTTGCGGTGATCGAGTTCGGCAGGAACGTCTGCGGCCTTTCGAACGCCAATTCTACGGAGATGGACCCCGATACGCCCCATCCCGTGATCGACATCCTGCCGGAGCAGAAGATGATCAGCGAAAAGGGCGGCACCATGAGACTGGGCGCCTATCCCGCCGTGCTGAAGCAAGGGAGCGTGGTGCACGCCCTCTACCGGGCCACCGAGGTCTCGGAGAGACATCGACACAGGTATGAAGTGAACCCCGAATACCATCGGGTCATCCAGGAAAGGGGCATGGTCTTCTCAGGGATTTCCAGGGACGGGAGGCTGGTGGAATTCATCGAGTTGCCCGAACACAGGTTCTTTGTGGCAACCCAGGCCCACCCGGAACTCAAGTCCAGGATGGATGTCCCCGCTCCCCTGTTTTATGGTTTTGTGAAGGCCTGCATGAATGAGTGAGGAGGGGATAGGTGGTCAAAAAGTACCGCATCACATTTCTGGGTCTCCAGCAGGACCTGGATGAATTCAGGGAAAGGATGTTCGATCTCGGGTTCGCACCCGGCGCGGTCGAAAGGATCGTGCAGAACGCTCCTGTGGTCCTCAGAAAGGACATGACCCTTGGAGACGCCAGGCAGGTCGCGGATGCGATCCAGGTTGCCGGGGGGAAGGTCTCCATCCAGGATGACGGCCTTTCCGAGGAACCCGTTCGAATCGGGCCGTCGATGGATGTCAAACCCTTTGAGTACTTCACCATGTGTCCCGAGTGCGGTCACAAGCAGCCCCGGTCGCAGGTCTGTGTGAGGTGCGGCCGTCCGCTTCAAATCGACGCCGCGGGATGGAAAGAGGCAAATGACGGACGTCGTTGACTTCCAGAAAGCCCGCCTGGAGATGTCGGCCCGCAAGGGCTTCCGGAACTGGAACTCACGGTTCGGAGAGGAGTTCGGATTCGAGACCGGCCTCCATGAAATCTCCACAAGATCGCTCCTCATGCTGGCCGAGGGAAAGGAGAACAGCACGTTCTACATCCTGGACCTCATCATGAATCTTCAGAATCTGGGATCGGGATTCGAATTCCACGACCTCCCCCCCAAGGAGAAGATGGCGGTGATGGATGGCTACCTCTTCTTGCTGGATCGGGTCCGTTTTGAATGGATGAAGAGGCTGGGATGGTTGGAGGATTATCCCGGAGAGGAATATACGCTGGTGGAGCTGGTGCTCCGTTTCGAGGAACTGGGTCCGACCTTGCAGGCGCGCACTCCCTCCCTCAGCCGGGACCACCCCCGCTACGAAACCTTCCGCAGGATGAATGCCTACGAAAGAGAGGAGCTGATCAGAAAGCTGATCCCCGAGGCACTGAAAGAGATCGAGGATTACTCGACGACCTTGTAGACCTTGTCGTTCTCCCGCACCCTCTCTTTGACCTTGATGCCGACGAGCGCCCCGGCCTGGGCCTCTTCGACGGCCTTGTTGTCGATCTCGAGGCTGTCGACCTGCTCCGTGAAGTCTGTGGTGTGGCCGATGTAGTGCAACAGGTCCCCTTTCTTGAACCCGCCGCCCATCACCTCCACCGCAGCGACACTCGGCTTGGAAAAGAACTTCACAATGACACCGACCTGTTCCTCGGGCATGGCCCTTCCTCCCTGTTTCGTTTGCCGTCAAGACATCACGAAGGCAATCTATCGTTTTTCCTCATATTTGTCAATCGTCTCAGCTTCCTCGAATCCTGGGCGCAGGCGGGTCGCGGCGGCCCTATGGTCCGTGTCAGTCCGTGCGGGTCTGTGGTTCACTCCTGTTTCAGTTTCCCCTCGTGCCTTGAGCCTCTTCCTGCTGCACGATGTGCTGCAAGATTGTCATTGAACCCACCCATGGATTGGTCTATAAAATCAGACCATGGAAGAGTACAAAAGGCGACTGGCCCTCACGCTTGCAGAGACCGGGGCCCTCTTTTTCGACAGGAACCTCACCCTGAAAGACGGGCGACCCACACCCTATTTTGTGAATCTGGGGATGTTCCGGACCGGAAGGTTGAGCATGGAGATGGGCACCTTCTTCGCCGATATGATGGTGAACCACGGCCTCGAAAAGGAGACGGATATCGTTCTCGGCCCGTCCTATAAAGGCAGCGCCATTGCCCTCGCCACCGCGATAGCCCTTTATGCCCGACACGGCGTGGACGTCTCCTTTGATTACGACCGCAAAGAGGCCAAGACCCACGGGGAGGTCACCCAGAGCGGCAGCCTTTTCGTGAACCGCACCTTTTTTGACGGGTGCCGGGTGTTCATCGTGGATGACGTGGCCACCTCCATGGGAACGAAGGTCGAACTCCTGCAGCGTGTGGCGAGCGAGAGCGAGGCAAAAGGGATCTCCGTGCAGGTCAAGGGCATCGGCATCGCCATCGACCGGGAGCAGACCTCCGCTGTCTATGACGGGGGCTGGGTCGTTCTGGGGAGAAGAGGGGAGAATGCCATCGGCACCTTCGTCTCGGAGACCGGCATTCCCGTTTACGCCGTGGCCGGAATCAGGGAGGTCGTAGACTACCTCTTCGAGGCGCGGGTGCCGTTGCTGATCGAAGGGGAGTGGATACCCCTGGACGAAGCCGTAGTGGCCGGGTTCCATGAATACATGAGAACCTACGGCACGTAGTACCCTATTTCACAAATGAGGCAGGATTTGAAAAAGGCCCCTGAGAAGACTTCCCCCAAACGATCGGCCCCCAAGGGCGGCAAAAGGGTGGAACAGGCCAAGTGGACCCATGTGGTTATCAAACAGGCCATCTCCCTTGCCAGGAAGGTCAGTGCCGATGCCCTTTTGTTCTACATGGACAGCACCCAGGACCTCGGCCCCATTCTCAAGCTGATGAGCGATATCAGGCTGATCCTTCTCACCAAGAGAAAAGAGTGTGTCGAGAAGGCCGCACAGGTGCCTCTCCAGACCGTGCTGCTCCCCGACGTGCAGCTCACCCGGGTGGGGTATCTGAAGATCGGTTTTCTCACCGCCATTTCCAAGGGGTTTCTCAAGAGCGGCGATGTCATCGTCTGTGTCGGCGGGGTCCCTGAGCAGGGCTATATGGATACGATCATGCTCATCGAGGTGAACCTGGAATCTGAGCTTTTTGGAGGCGGGCTTGCGACTTCTTTCCCCCCGGCCATCAAGCCCGAGGTCTTCGAGACCCTTCTGGGTTTTGTGCTTGAGCTTGCGAACGAGGGCCGGGAAGGAAAGCCAGTGGGATCGATTTTCGTGCTCAGCGATCACGACAAAGTGCTCTCCCTCTCCAGGCAGCTCGTGTTCAACCCCTTTCAGGGCCATCCCGAGGAGGCCCTCAACATCAATGAACCTCAGGTGCGGGAGAGCCTCAAGGAGTTCTCGTCTATTGACGGTGCATTCGTTATCCGGGACGACGGCGTGGTGCTGGCTGCGGGAAGGCACCTGAACGTGAGTTACCATGGGGAGGCCTTGCCCCAGGGGCTCGGCACGCGGCACACTGCGGCTGCCGCCATCACCCAGATGACCGACTCCGTGGCCCTCGCCATCTCGGAATCCACGGGCAAGGTGACCCTGTTCCGGGGAGGAAAGATCATGGCCGTCATTGACAAGGCCGCACCGCCCGCGAGTGCGAAGCCCCCCGCCTCGTGACCGTCATTGGGAGCTCCATGAAAGATTTACCCAAGATCATCAGATCGGTCCTTGCAGACCGCACCCCTGTCGCCTTTGAGGACGGGGATGGCGGTTACCGTCGCTCCGCCGTGCTCATCCCCCTCTTTGAATCAGGGGGGGAATACCGGCTTCTGTTCACGAAGAGGACGACCAGGGTGGAGGCCCACAAGGGCCAGATCTCATTCCCCGGCGGCAGGGTGGACTGGGAGGACGGCTCGCCGGAGGAGACGGCCCTGCGTGAGGCCGAAGAGGAGATCGGCCTCAGGAGGGAGGACGTGACCATGCTCGGCAGGATAGACGATGCGGTGACCCTGGTCTCCAACTACCTCGTCCATCCCTTTGTGGGACTGATTCCCCATCCCTATAACTTCAGGATCAACCCCGGCGAGGTGGATCGAATCCTGGAGGTGCCCTTTCAGATCTTCCTCCCCGAGAAGGGTGTGGGGAAGGTCCTGCCCATTCAGTACGAGGGGAACACGGTCCAGAGCTGGGCCTATACCTATGACGGTGATGTCATCTGGGGGGCCACAGCCAGGATGATGAAGAACTTCATCGAAATCCTGGGGGAGGCGGTGAAGGGGACGGAGTGATGGCCCGCCCTGGTGCGACCTGTGTAAGAGCCTGAAGGTTTTGATACTGCATCTCTGGGGGTAAGGAGCTGTTCTCGGAAGGAAGATAGTCGGTCTGGGCCAGGGAGTGGTGGAGTAGTGGGGTAATGGGTTTTGGCCCGAGATTATTTTGGGGTTGCCCGGGATCATGCTTTAGAGTATATTTCCTTTATCTCCTCCACTATTTGACCGGAGGAGCCCCATCCGACCTCTCCCTTCCCCGGATGGGAGATGACTCCAAACAGTGCCTCCCCTCCCTTGACGGGAGGGGATGAAGGGGAGGGTGGTCAGCAGCCGGTCGGGACGTGGCTCAGTCTGGTAGAGCACCGCGTTCGGGACGCGGGAGTCGCTGGTTCAAATCCAGTCGTCCCGACCAGAAATTTCAAATACTTGGAGGGTAGGGGAACCCTGCATAACACCCCGATTGTAGCTTAACTGTAGTTATTCGCGATTTTCCCTATCCGCCTTTCAGCCGCTACCCGCTGGTCTTCGAGGTCAACGATGTTGTACCGGTCGAAGACCGAGCGGGTTTTGTGTCCGCTAATCTCCATCGCTACTCGCTCGCTGTAGCCGTTCCGTACCATCTCCCTAATGGCGGACCTTCGGAGGTCATGGAATAGCAGGCCCTCAAGCCCTGCGGCTTTACATGCCTTTGCCCACACCTTCTTGAAATTGCCGATCCGTTCAGGGTGCTGGTTCTTCTTCCTTTCCGTCCTGCTCCCCCCTGTGCTCCGCATTCTGTGAAAGACGTACTCGAAGGTCCGCGCCCCAGCAGCAAATTGCTTCCTCTGTTGATCCTTGAGGACACTGTAGACTACATCGTCAGCATAGATCGGCCTGGAATAACCGCTCTTGGTTTTCCTGCCGGGAAGGTTGATCTGCCTCTCCTTCATGTCCACATGCGCCCATTCAAGGCCAAGGATCTCCTCTTTCCTCCACCCCGTCTGGAAGGCAAAGGTCAGAACAGGCTTGAACCACTCTGGGGAAACGGAAAGCAGTTTCTCATGTTGCTCACGCTCTATGAAGCC
>JAFGPH010000235.1 GCA_016926135.1 Deltaproteobacteria bacterium | reverse complement strand
CGCATGGGTGCTTGCCGCGTCTCCCTCAAAAGGCGGTCTCTTTTGAGCGGATGGAATATAGGACAAAGAAGAAGGGGGTGTCAAGAAAAATGATATGCCTGTCGCGTCGACCCCAGCACCACTTCGGGTCGTTCCGGGAAGGCTGCGGTTCATAGAATTCTTTTGCAAAGGGGAGATTGATATGGTAAAAAAATCAGGCAATTTCCCGCCAGTCGGGATCCCTTCCCTGTTGAGGTGCCCGTTGTTGCGGAACGCTCCGGGGTCGCATAAATCATGCGCAGTGCAAACAGGTGGGAGGACCATTACACCCGTCGGGCCAGGGATGAGAAGTGGCTCGCCAGATCGGTTTACAAGCTCGAGGAAATGGACAGGCGGTTCGGACTGATTCGGGCCGGAGACCGCCTGTTGGATCTGGGTTGCTATCCCGGATCCTGGTCCCAGTACTGCATCCGGCGGGTTGGGCCGACGGGGGAAGTGGTCGGGGTCGACCTGAAAGAGCCTGATCGGCTGGGAGCGTCCAACTTCACGTTCATCAAGGCCGACGTCCTGAGCCTCGATATCCTGCGACTTGCAGAGGAAATGGGACCCCGGGATGTGGTCGTGAGCGACCTGGCCCCTCAGACTACGGGGATCGCGGTTTCCGACGTCAGTCGAAGCCTGGAACTCGCCGGGAGGGCGCTGGCAATCGCCTCGGCCACACTGAAGGCCGGCGGTCACTTTCTCTGTAAGGTCTTTGAAGGAGAAGGGACGCAGGCCTTTCGAAAGGACCTCTCCTGTCGTTTTCAGAAATCTCGAATCATCCGCCCGGCGGCGGTGAGGAAGGCCAGCAGGGAAATCTACTTCCTGGGAATCCACTTCCTGGAAAGGAGACAGGGATCCTGTGACCGCTTCTGAGAGAAAAGGGTTCATTTGGAGGAACCGATCCGGGGTCTGATATTCATGACAATGACGGCCTGGTGAGTCCAGGTGCGGAGCGAGCGCGAACGGTGCGAGGAGGTAGTCTATGAGCGGTCATTCAAAATGGGCCTCCATCAAACACAAGAAGGGGGCCGCAGATGCAAAAAGGGGCAGGGTTTTCACGAAACTCATCAGGGAAATCACGGTAGCCGCGAAACTGGGCGGTGGAGATCCGTCCGGCAACGCCAGGCTTAGGGCGGCCATTCAGGCTGCCAAGGCCGAGAACATGCCCAAGGACAATGTGGAGCGAGCGATCAAGAAAGGCACGGGAGAACTCGATGGCACCTCCTACGAGGAGGTGAGTTACGAGGGGTATGGTCCCGGCGGCGTCGCCATGCTCATGGATTGTCTCACGGACAACAAGAACCGGACCGTAGCGGACATCAAACACCTCTTTGACCGCCACGGTGGCAATCTGGGGGAACCGGGCTGTGTGGCCTGGATTTTCGAAAAAAAGGGTTATTTCCTGTTCGACACGGTGGATGAAGAAAAGCTCCTGGAAGTGGCCCTCGAAGCCGGGGCCGAGGACGTCCGGCAATCCGGAGAACAGTTTGAGGCCTTCACGACCCCGGCCGAGTTCGAGAAGGTGAAGAAGGCCTTCGACGCGGCCAATCTGGTTTACAGCCTTGCCGAGGTCAGCATGATCCCCCAGAACACGGTAAGGCTGGAAGGCAAGAAGGCAGATCAGATGTTGAACCTGATGGAGGCCCTAGAGGACAACGACGACATCAGCCACGTGTACGCCAATTTCGATATCCCTGACGAGGTCATTGAGGCGAGAGGCTGATGTTGGTGCTGGGGGTCGATCCCGGCTCAAGGGTAACCGGGTACGGGCTCGTAGAAAAAAAGGCGAATCATCTCAACTGCATTCATGCAGGAACCATCAGTTTTTCCGCCCAACGACCCTTTTTTGAGAGAATCCACGGCATCTTCCTGTCCATGGCGGATATCATGAATCGTTACCGGCCTGATGAGATGGCCATTGAGGACGTTTTCTTTGCCAAGAATGTGAAGAGTTCCCTCAAGATCGGCCACGCCAGGGGGGCTGTCCTGATCGCGGCGGTTCAGTGTGGAGTGAAGATTGCTGAGTACACCCCGCTGGAAATCAAGAAGGCGGTGGTGGGGTATGGGTCCGCCACCAAGGAACAGGTCCGTTTCATGATCCGACAGATCCTGAGACTCCGGACAGATCCCCCGCTGGATGCCTCCGACGCCCTGGCGGTCGCCATATGCCATCTGAACTGGTCAAGGTTTCAAGGGTAGGAGATCATGATCGCACATCTGAGGGGGATCCTTCTCCTGAAAAGCACCCAGTCCGTGATCATTGACAACGGCGGCGTCGGGTATGAGGTCCACGTCCCCCTTTCCACCTTCTATGCCCTTCCGGAAAGCGGCCAAGAGGTGGAGCTCCATATCCATACCCATGTGAGAGAGGATGCCCTGGCCCTCTTCGGTTTTCACACGGCCCTGGAAAAAGACCTTTTCCTGATGCTCATCTCCGTCTCGGGCATCGGACCGAGACTCGGGATCAATATCCTTTCGGGCATCGGTCCCGGGGATCTCCTGGAGGCCGTCGCCAGAGCGGATTCCCTGCGGCTGCAAGCCATCCCCGGGGTGGGAAGAAAGACGGCGGAACGGATCGTGCTGGAGTTGAGAGAACGGGCCCAGCGCTCCCTCGGGGAGGTCAGGCCTTCCGCCTTTGAGGAGGAACCTCCGGACCACAAGGTGCTGGACGACGCCCTTTCGGCCCTTGTGAACCTGGGCTATCCCGTAAAGGTCGCAAAGGGGGCGGTGGAGAAGGCGAGCCGGATGATCAAGGAAGGGAACCTGGAAGAGATGATCAAGGAGGCCCTGAGAATCCTCGTTTGAGCAGCCGCCTTGGAGCGCCATGAAGGAACGGATCATAGACCCGGAACCGGAACTGGATGAGATCCCGAGCGAGATCAGCCTGCGACCCGCAAGCCTGGACGAGTACGTGGGCCAGGACGAACTCAGGAAGAACCTCAGGATCTTCATCGAAGCGGCCAGGGCGCGTTCCGACGCCCTGGATCATGTCCTGTTCCATGGCAGCCCGGGGCTGGGAAAGACCTCTCTCGCCCATATCATCGCCCGCGAGCTCCAAGTCAACATCACCAGCACCTCGGGCCCCGTGATCGAAAGACCGGGTGATCTCGCCGCCATCCTCACCAGCCTTGGACCGAAGGACGTCCTCTTCATCGACGAGGTGCACCGCCTGAACCACGTTGTCGAAGAGATCCTCTACCCTGCCATGGAGGATTACCAGCTCGACCTCATCATCGGCCAGGGCCCCTCTGCGAGAACCATGAAGATCCCCTTGCCCCCGTTCACCCTGGTCGGAGCCACCACCCGGGCCGGTCTCCTCACCCCGCCCCTGCGGGAGCGCTTCGGCGTGGTTCTGCGGGTCGACTTCTACGCCCCGGAAGACCTGGAAAAGATCGTGAAGCGATCCGCGAGGCTCCTGGAGATGCCGATCGATGACGAGGGCGCCTTTGAGATCGCCAGACGATCCAGGGGCACGCCCCGGGTCGCCAACCGGATACTCAGAAGGGTGAGGGACTATGCCCAGGTGGAGGCTGACGGCTTCATTACCCGGGAGGTGGCAGGGCTGGCCCTGGACATGCTCGGGGTGGACGGTCAGGGCCTGGACAGGATGGACCGGCACATCATGCTCACCATCATGGAGAAGTTCAGCGGGGGCCCCATCGGCCTGGACACGCTCGCCGCCGCCGTGAGCGAGGAGAAGGATACCCTTGAGGATGTGTACGAGCCTTTTCTGATTCAGATGGGATACATGAAAAGGACCCCCCGCGGCAGGGTGGCCACGGAGCTGGCCTACAAGCACTTCGGCATCAAGATGGATCAACAGCAGCAGAAGAAGCTCTTCTGATCTGAACGGCTTAACCCATCAAACAGGACGTGGTGTTGTTGCGGGACCCGGGGGGGCGGGGTGATTGAGAGAAATCATAACCATTCCCTGCCGCGCGCTTTTGGGGCACATGGGAATACCCTTCTTCGCAAGGCTACGTTGGGCAGGCGAGGCGACGAACCGCTCCACAGTGTCACAAATACTTCCTGGATTCCGGGTCGTTCTATCCCACTCCTGCAGTTTTCCAGCAGAACGTGGTCGACACCCCGGGACAACGGGCAAAGGGGCTATACACGAATTTCAGTTGCTTGATATCGCAGGGGAGTTTTATGCCGCACATTTTTGGGAAAAGATATTCTACCGTTGAGATTTCAATTCTCGTTATTCTTTCGATAGTATTAGGGTTTGTTTATGCCGGTCTTTTCAGGGCTGACCCTTACGCCCTAAAGCGATTTGGGTCTTTGTACAAGATCGCGATTTTGTGGGGCACCCGTATCGGGATTCCGTTACTGGCAATAGGTGCGGTTTGGCTTTATAACGGCATCAGGGCAGGACGTGTTTCGCCTGTCAATATCGGATTGGCGGGAGCCAGTTTGCTGGTCACACTCCTTTTGCTGTATCCCATTGCAAGTAGTTTTTATAGTGCCGCGCGCATTGAATCAAAAATAAGAGAATACCACCCCTTTCTTCAGCTTAACCCTCCAGCCTTTGATAGAAAGGGTTTTTTGACGGACGGTTTTCAGGTTGCATTTTTAGGAGGGTCCACAACAGAATTCGAAGACAGCAATGGCGTAGGATGGCCTGATCGCGTTCAGAAATTGTTCTTCAACAGGTTTGATAGAAAGGATGTTAAGGTCTTTAATCTTGGAAGGCAATGGTACACAACGCTTCACACATTGATCAATTATGAGGTCAACATCCGTGACCTCAAACCTGATATGATCGTAGTCATGCATAATATTAACGACCTCTTGCAGAATGCTGATTTTTCCTATTTCAGCCACGGGACGTTTCGCGAAGATTATGGTCACTTCTACGGCCCTGTTGACCTTCTCATTACAGGCCGCAATCTCTTTAGGGTGTTATGGGAGAGGATCGATTTCTGGTGGTACAAGCCGAGGAAGATAGTAAATCAGACGGAGTTCCCGGGACTTGTTTCCTTTGAACGCAATCTCAATGCCATCATCGACCTGGCTGAGAAGGCCGGAACGAGGGTTGTTTTGATGACGCAACCGTACATATTGAAATCAGAGATGACTCAACAGGAACTTGAACACCTGCACATGCTAAATACGGAGGCGGTAGGCAAGGACAAGAGATGGAGCACCTTTACTGCGCTGAAGGGAATGGAGGCATATAATGAAATGACAAGAAGGGTTTCCGAATCAAGGACTGTTCCTTTGATTGACCTGGAAAAGGCGGTGCCGAAGAGCTTGGAATATTTCTCAGATGAAGTCCATTATAAGGACCGAACATTTGATCTTGTTGCAGAATATATTGCAGAAAAGATGATGGCAATGAAGTTATTGTAGGAGCGAGGTCACTGGAGTAGTGAGAGTTCATTTTGTTTGTTGCTTTGTCTGGGGACAAAAGACTGGGAGGCTTGGAAGCATCATGAGCTAGTGTCGTGTCCCAGAAATACCTATACAAATTCCAGGTGATCGAGGGGCCGCGCTGGGGGTGGTCGTCCAGGCCGCAACTATTCCTCCGATGCGTATAAGACGGGACCCGG
>JAFGPH010000234.1 GCA_016926135.1 Deltaproteobacteria bacterium | reverse complement strand
GGCTCATACAGGAAAGGAGAATTGACAAAGGGCGCCCAAATCAGCTACAAAAAGTATACGATCATATCCAATAAGTATACGGAAGCATGAATGGCAGCCATTCAAAACCTGATTTCCTCTAAGATTCGAATTGAGCTCCTGCGGATACTCGCTTTAAGCCCACAAAGCTCTTTCAACATCAATGAACTGAGTCGGCACACCGGCTTTTCTATCAGGGGTGTTGAAAAAGAGCTGAAGAATCTTCACGCTGGCGGCATATTGAGGAGGGAGATAGCGGGAAACCAGCATCGTTATCAGTTTGATGGGGAGTGTCCTGTTGGGGGGGAGATCAGGGGGCTCATTGTCAAGACAGTGGGAGTCGCCGAAGTGGTGAAAAACGCTCTGAGCTCATCGGCAGGGCAGATTGAGCATGCTTTCATTTACGGATCATTTGCCACTGGAGAATACAGCAATGAGAGTGACGTAGACCTGTTCCTGGTGTCAGAACTCCCCGGGCTAAGGGTGGCCGAGTTGTTGGCCGGAGTCCAGAACGAAATCGGTCGGTCGGTCAATGTATCCCAATTCACTTTGAGCGAGTTCAGACAACGCAAGCGCTTGAAGGACCACTTCCTGACCCGCGTTCTGAATGGTCCCAAGATCATTCTCCTAGGGCCCCAAGATGACGCTTGAATCCTGGCATAAGAATGGGTGGCTCCGCCCCCACGAGACCAGTCAACAGGAGGCAAGGAGTATCCTGGAACTGGTGGAACGAGACCTTGCCGATGCATCGAGGGTGGAAGTCTCGAAGGATTGGCGATTCAACATCGCCTATAATGCAGGTCTCCAGTTGGCTACGCTTGTTCTCTACTCTGTGGGATACCGGGCCGGGAGGGGGGAAAGCAAACACTACCGCATTATCCAAGCCCTGCCTTTGGTGATGGGGCAGCGCTTTGCTGCACTCAGAGACTACTTGGACAACTGCCGCAGAAAAAGAAATGTCAGCGAATATGACGCCGCTGGCACCATATCCCAAAAGGAAGCGGAAGATCTGCTCCAGACGGTTCAGGGGCTTAAGACCGAGGTTGAGACATGGCTGCGCCAAAATCACCCGAATATCTGCCCCTGAAACCTGCGAGGGGGCTCTCCTCCCTGCCTCTTGAGCTTCTTGGGCCAAGGGCCTCGTTGTTCATTTGAACACTCGATTTTCCCGCTTCCTCTCTCGTTCATACTTTACGATAAGCCAGGTGATAACAGTGCCGACTCAAGGTTTCAGCTGCTGTCTAGGAAATCAAGGCACTTCAGGTTTGAAATCGAAGCCTGACCTCCTTCTGCGCATTGGGAAACCCGGGAGCCATGTAAATCTCTGCGAAAGAATTGCCGACTCAGCGGGGGCCTACGTCCATGATGTCCATGATGTCCCGCTCGAACCGGGTGGTACCGGTCGCCCTCACCCTGTCCTCCCGGTTCCACTCCACGTCCCCGCTGTGCTCCAGCAGTTCCAGGTGGCTCTTGACCTCTCCTTCGGCCATTTTGATCCCAAATCCTTTCAGCAGCTTGGGATCGAAATGCGCCAGCACGATTTCCTCCACCGTCCTGGGGCCTTCCTGCGTCACGATGGAGAGGATGGAGGCGCAGCGCTGCAGGTGGTGCTCACAGATTTCAGTGCTTCTCTTTTCGAGTTCGATCATCCGCCACTCATGATCGTAGAAAAGCCGGTGTGCCGGCAGAACCAACATCTCGGGAAGCTGCCGGCCCAGGTCCAGGAGCCTCTTCAAAGAGCTCAGATAGGCCCGAAGCCCGTAAATCTTCTCCGGCCGGTCGTATTCCGCCGGCAGGATGTTCCTTGTCCACAGGAAGAATGCCTCCTGGGTCGGGTGAGGTGTGATTTCGGGCAGCAGGGTGTCCCCCACGATCAGGGCTTCATCCCCGATTTGAAAGGCCACGGCGTCCGGGCAGTGGCCGGGCAGATGATGAACGCGGACATCCGGGTCAAAAGGCAGAAACAGGCCCTGGATTGCATGCGTTCGAATCCGCATCCTGTCTCGATGGTACTCGGTGCAATGAGCCCGGGTAAAAGATTCAGGCATGAAACAATGCCAGCAGGAGGCCGAGAAGGTTTTCTTGAAGGGCTCGGGCGCCCGGTCTGGGTAGGATCGCGAGAGACACTGGTAGATGGGGTGAACCCAGACCGGGACTCCGGTTTTCTCCGCGATTTCATGCAATCCCCCATCGTGGTCTTCATGGCCGTGGCTCAACAGGATGCCTTTCAGATCTTTTGGAGAAATCGCGGTCTGCGCCATCATTTCCAGCACGCGGCCGCCCATCCCGTAGCGGCCCGCATCGATCAGGAAGGGTCGATCGGCTTCGACCACATAATTCCAGGTGGGACCGAGGTCCCAGTCCCCGCCGTATACGTTTTCCGTAGCCAATCCGAAGATGCGCCTTCCGGACGGCAATATCGCCCGGATGACCCATTGATTTCCGTTCCGGTCGCCCCGTTGAACGATCTCTATCCTGTCAGGAAGCATCTTTCCCCCAGCCTTTCCGGTTCGTTTGATTGCTACCACAATCCTTCGTGCCGGGGCAAACCCTATCGCTTCAAGGTGGGCCTTTCAATGAGCGCCGCGAAGTGTTAAAAAACATCCCATGAAGAAACTCCTGGTTACAGGCGGGAGCGGTTTTCTGGGATGGAACCTCTGCGTTTCAGCTGCAGGGCTTTGGGAGACGTTTGCCACGGTTTTCCGTCACCCTGCGACCCTGCTCCCCCGGGCAACCCTCGTGAGCTTGGACCTTACCGATTCCGAAGCCCTGCATGGCCTCTTCCGGGTCGTTCGGCCCGATGCGGTTATACACGCAGCGGCGATCTCGAATGCCGAACACTGTGAAGCCGATCCGGATCAATCCCACGGGATCAACGTGGAAGTCCCGAAGAAACTGGCCCGTCTCTGCGCCGAGCGCGGGATCCCTTATCTTTTCACCTCCAGCGACCTCGTCTTCGACGGGCTGAACCCTCCATACGGGGAAGACGCGCCGCACAGCCCCGTGAGCCACTACGGCAGGCAGAAAAGCCTCGGGGAAAAGGGGGTTCTGGAGATTTACCCGGATGCAACCATCTGCAGGCTCCCCGTGATGTTCGGCCTT
>JAFGPH010000233.1 GCA_016926135.1 Deltaproteobacteria bacterium | reverse complement strand
CCTGATCGTGGGGGATGCCACCCACCCCGAGGTGATCGGCCTGATGGGATACGGGAACGGGGCTGTCCATGTGATCCAGGCCGCCCCCGAGGTGGACGCCCTGCCCGAGGGAGAGAAATGGATCGTTGTGGCCCAGACCACCCAGGATGCGGAGAAATACCGGGAGGTGGTCAAGAGGATGAAAGGGAGATTCCCCGATGTCCGCATCTTCGAGACCATCTGCGAGGCCACTCTGGATCGCCAGGACGAGGTGAAAAGCCTCTCCTCTCAGGTGGACGGGCTGGTGGTCGTGGGGGGATTCCACAGCGGCAATACCCAACGGCTGGTTCAGGTGGCCGAGGGGTCGGGGATTCCGGTCTTCCACGTGGAGACCGATGAGGAACTGGATAAGAAAAGCCTTGGAGCCATGGAGGTGATCGGCGTCACCGCCGGGGCCTCCACCCCCAACTGGATGATCAAGAACGTGGTTCAGAAAATCGAGGCCATCAAGAGCCGACGGGAGTCGCGCCTCGGCCGTCTGATCCGGGATCTTCTGAAGATCCTCTTCCTGAGCAACATCATGGTGGCCTGCGGGGCCTTCTCTCTTTCCTATGCAGCCACGATCCTCATGGGAAGGGAGCCCGACTTCCTGCACCCCTTCCTGGCCTTTCTCTACATCTATGCCATGCACGTGCTGAACCGCTTTCTGGACAAGGGCGCCAGCACCTACAATGACCCCGAACGGGCGGACTTCTACAGCCGGCACAGGAGCTGGTTCTTCTACACAGGCCTGGGGGCCATCGCAGGGGCATTGGTTCTCTCGTTCTTGCTCGGTCACAGGGTGCTGCTGGCCATGGCGGGGCTCTGCCTGCTGGGCATGGTCTACAGTATCCCCGTGGTGCCCATGAGCAAGCAGCTCATCTGGCGCTACTCCAAGATCAAGGACATCCCCGGGTCCAAGACCTTTTCCCAGGCCCTGGCCTGGGCGGCCCTCTTGACCCTCCTCCCCCTGCTGGAGCCCCACAAAATCCTGTGGGGACCGACCCTTGTCTCCTTCTTCTTTGTCTTCGCCATGGTCTATGTGCGCTCCGCCCTCTTCGAGATCTTCGAACTTCAGGGGGATCTCATCGTGGGCCGGGAGACCCTGCCCATTGCCCTCGGGGAAAAGAGGACCTTCCTTCTCCTCAAGGGGATCATCCTGATGGGTGGTCTTCTGCTGGCTGTCGCCCCGTTTGTCTGCTCGGTGTGCCCGTTTTCCTATCTTCTGCTGCCCTGTTTTCTCTCCCTGACCCTCACCCTGATGGCCTATGAAAAGAGATGGCTCTACCCCGGAACCCGTCTGGAGGCCGCGGTGGAGGGAAATCTCTTCCTGGCGGGCCTCATCGCCTTTCTCTGGCATCTCCTGTCATGAGCGCGGTGAGCGTTGTCATTCCCACGTACAACCGGGCCGGCCCGGTCTGCAGGGCCGTCACTTCGGTGCTCCTCCAGGATTTCAGGGACTTCGAGATCCTGGTGGTGGATGACGGGTCCACGGACCACACCCTGGAGAGGCTCAAGGCCTTCGGCCCCCTTGTGAAGGTTTTCGTTCATCCCGAGAATCGAGGGGTCTCCGCGGCCAGGAACACCGGTATCAAGGCCTCCCACGGCACCTGGATCGCGTTCCTGGATTCCGACGACTATTGGCTGCCGGCGAAGCTCTCGGCCCAGGTGGATTTCTTCAGGAGACATCATGAGGCGGTTGTCTGCCAGACCCAGGAGCGCTGGATCCGGAAGGGCCGCTGGGTGAACCCCATGAGGAAGCACCTGAAGCCCTCGGGGGACATTTTCGAGCCCTCCCTCAAGCTCTGCCTGGTGAGCCCATCGGCCGTGATGCTGAGGCGAACCCTGCTCGATGAGGTGGGCCTCTTCGACGAGTCCCTCCCTGCCTGCGAAGACTACGACCTGTGGCTGCGGGTGTCCTGCCGGTATCCGGTGCATCTCATCGAGCGGACCCTGGTGGTGAAGGAAGGGGGCGCCCCGGATCAGCTCTCCGCCACCGTGGAGGGCATGGACCGCTTCAGAATCCTGGCCATGACAAAACTCATCCGCAGTGGTATTCTGAACCCGTCACAACGCGCCGAGACTCTGCGGGAGCTGTCCATTAAATGCCGCATTTACGGAAACGGCTGCATCAGGCGGGGAAGGCCCGAAGAGGGCCGACATTATCTTGAACTCCCGGGCAGGATCGCGAGTGAGTGGAGAGGTGGATCGGAATGAAGAACATTGTCCTGACTATGACCCTGGGGTTCTGGCTCATTTTCTCTGCCTTCCCCTTGAACTGTCCCGCACAAACGAGCCTTCCGGCGGACCTCTCTCGATACCAGGATACTTTTGAGAGGTTCAGGCATGACCTCTGGGAAACGATCGGCTTTATCCCGGGTCAGGAAAAAAGGCAGGCACATTTCAAGCTCGCGGATGTGCGCACCGAAAAGGGCAGGCTGAGGGTTGAGACCAAAACCGGCAACTTCAGTCTCGGCGGACTGGGATCCAAGTTCTCAATCCGGGGGGACTTTGACATTCAAATAGACTGTGCGGTGGAGCTCAAGAATGATCTCAGCGACATGGAACAACTGGCCCTGTTCCATGTGCTGGACAAGACCAAGGAACTTCAAGACCAAGAAGTGGAAAGCGTCAATATCGTCATTTTTAAGCCAGCAGTGCGTGAACCCTCGAGGGCTCCGATGCGGCAGGCTTCGAAGCCCCCTGTGCGGAATGCCGTTTTCCTGTTTACGGGCTACACGGAGAAGGGGAAGTATAGCATCGGGTCCAGAAAGGAGACCGACGGGTTCAAGGGAAGTCTTCGGATTACCAGGGAAGGGAATCGCATCACCACCCTCTACAAAAAAGAGGATGAGCCTGATTGGCAGAAGATGCACTCCTTCAGCCGGCCTGCGAGCGACGTGGTGGTGGGGTTCAAGGCCCAGAATTTTGGCCGGGAGAGGACCACCATCGGTGCGAGTGCGCCTTTTGTCACATTTTTCGATAACTTCAAAGTCAATTCAGCCCAGGAGATCATTGAGTCGGAGATCTAACCTTGACGCACCATTTTGCGATCACGGATAATATTGAAAATGTTCGGCCGCTTCGTACGAAGGAGGCGTAGATGAGCCCTTCAAAATCCGCCCTGGCTGGTCTGGCGCTCCCGGTACTTATGGTTTTGCTCACCGCCGCAGTTCCCTCCGCCACCTGGGGTGCGGACGGTTGCGACAAGGCGCCTCACTTCGCTTCCCAAGCACGCTTTTCAAAGGACAATGAAAAGACCATCCAACTCTTGAACCAGGCCATCGAGCTGTGCCCCGGTTTTATCCGGCCGTATGAACTCTTGGGCAATCTCTATCGCAATCAGGGACAGAAGGACAAGGCCATAGCCCTTTTCACCAAGGCGGCTGAACTTGGCACCGGCAACTACAAACTCTACCATCTGCTGGCCGGTCTCCTCTTTGAAAAGAAAGAGTTCGATGATGCGCATCGTTACATCCAAAAGGCCATCAGCATCCGACCGGACTTTCAGGAGGCCCTGGATCTCAAGAAACAGATCGAGGCAGTGAGCGACCGGGAGGGCCCCAGGATCCTTCTCTATGAGCCGGCTACCGCGCGAGGTCTGGCCCTGGTCGTCCCCCAGGAGAATCTCACCGTACGGGGT
>JAFGPH010000232.1 GCA_016926135.1 Deltaproteobacteria bacterium | reverse complement strand
TTATGGAGAAATCACATCAATTCAACGTAGCCTCAACCATACCCTTGGCAGGGACAAGAGTGTGTTTAGGGTGGGCGCCTTCCCGTCCGCCTTGAGTCCCAACACCGAGATGTTCATGGGATACCAGACCGTGGGCGGATACACTGCCCTGTTTCTCCACCGCTACTATGAGTACATCAATTACTACTCCGAAGAGGCCCTTCCCAGACAATGGCAGGTCTTGTTCTATGGGCGTGAGCGAAGGGCCATACTGATGGATCTCCTGAACGTGAAATACGAACTCTCTCACGATGCAAGGCAAGCCCTTTTCCGGAAAAGCTGCCTGCCCAGGGCCTTCATCGTTCCAAACAGCGTAGTCAAGGAGAAGGAAGAGATCCTTCCCTTGCTCACAAGCCCCGGATTCGACCCTCAACGTGCGGTCTTCTTCGAGCCATCGGCCTTCTCCTTCGTCGTCCACCCTTCTCCTTCTCCCGGATTTTCCAGGAGCGACTCGGCCCAAGTCGTCTCCTATCGACCCGACAGGATCCAGGTGAGGGTGTCTTGCCCCTCCCCCGGGTATCTGTTCCTGAGCGAAAATTATTACCCCGGTTGGAAGGCCTTCGTTGACAAGGGGCCGGTCCCGATCCTGCGGGGGAACTACCTTTTCAGGGTGGTCCCCGTCCCCGAGGGAGAGCATCTCGTGGAAGTGATCTTCCAGCCCTGGTCCATCCGCTTGGGGATTGCCGTCACGCTCCTCACCCTCTGCTGTCTTGCCGTCTACTTCCTCTCCCTGCTCACGAATCTCTTTCTCCCGCCGAAAACGATCACTTCCAGGCAAAGGAAGAGCGTGGCGAGGGAAATGGCCGCACCCAGTCGAAAAGGCCAGGAAACAAACCGCATGACGACCTCGTGATCACCCTTATCCATCCTCAAAACCCGGAAGAGATAGTTCCCTCGCAACACGGAGGTCTCTTTCCCGTCGATCTCCGCAATCCAACCAGGATAGAACACCTCACTCAGGACAAGAAAGCAAGGAGCGCTGGCCGAAATCCTCAGCCTGACCTCCTCATGCGCATATGCTTCCACCGCCCACGACCCTTTGAATGGCCCCTCCTGCCCGGGGGTCGGAAGGCTCACCTTGCACCCGGGCTCCAACACAACCATTTTCCGTGGGTCAAACCCGGGCCCCTTCATGAAGGGCAGGACCTTCCCGGTCTCCAGGGTGATGGCCCGGGTCACCATAACCGCGAAGGGTACGGTAGGGTCCTTCGTGATCACCCTGTCCTGAAAGACCGCCTGGGTAAGGTTCAACATCCCCAGAAGGGGAGAAAAAGGGTTCCTGACCCTGGAGAGCTGCACCACGTCCTCCGTCATGGGCTCATCCTGACTGGCCTGGACAAAGTGGACATACCTTTTCAGGATGAGCGGATCATACCCGAAGATGGAGGGGAATCTGAAGGTCAACCCGTCATTGGCATTGAAGAGAGGGACCGGGGCGAGAACCCTACCCTCCAAGGGATTGCTGTTGAGAGCAGAGAGAACCCTCTTCCTTTGTTCCGAAACCACGGTTTTGTAAGGCATCACGAGGGGTCGCCCGAAGGCCCAAAGATCCGCAAGCAGGATCAGACTGCTGCACAGGGCGAGGACGGGAAGACTGATGACCCGGCGCCTTCTCAGCAGGAAAATGAGCCACCCCAATAGAAAGAGAACGGCCACCCTCTGGGTTGTGAACAGGGTTCTCGCATGAACCTTCTCGATGTTCACAGATGGCCAGGGGGACTCGGCAAGGGCCTTGACCAGGGAGGACACGAACGAGAGCCCACCGACCTGGACCATGGCAACCATTCCCAGGTAAGCGGCCCCCAGCAGACCCACCAGGAACCAGCGAAGCATCGAGGTCCTCCACTCACGGCCGGGTTCCTGGCCGAATTTCATCCCTGCCGCGACCGCCACTCCAAACACATACAGAAACAGAATCTGGGCAGGTATACGAAAGTATCGAAGCCCCCATCCGTGGTAGAAAAGCGGATAGAGGGGATTGTGCTTTCCCAGGGCCAGGAAGACAGCCAGAAGGGAAAGGCCCCCGAAAAACCCCAGCTCGGCGCGGCCAGATCCCTCTCCACGAGGAACCAGGAGAAGCAGCAAGGGAAAGGTCCCCACGTAGCCACAGCTTTCCCAGAAGTGCCAGCCCTCCGCGCTCCTCCAGTAGGTTCCATCCACGATGTTGCCGAAAAGGTCCGGAAGAAGGAAACTCAGCAACTCCCAAGGATGCAGGGAATCGTCGGTGGCGAAGGCGTAGGGAATTCCCTCTGCCCTTGTGCTCAATGTGGTGAACTCGGCGGTGGGAAGCACCTGGACGGCCGCCAGGGAAAAGCCTATGACGACCGTCATCAACACCCGTCCCATTGCGGCCGTGCCCTCGCGAATCCGGCCCATTGACGCCGCGACGGCAAACCGGTACACCCCGTGAAGGGTGAGGGCGACAATGGTGTAGAAGGCAATCTGAGGGAATCCCCCCAGAATCTGGAGCCCAAGAACGAGACCTGCAGCGACCGTCCACCGAACAGATCCGCCTTCTTGAAAGGACTTGAACTGCAACATGAAGAGAAGGGGAATCCAGATGTAGTTCTGGACAAAGGAAAGGTGCCCGGCGTAAAGGTGCGCCATGAAAAAACCGTTGTACGTGAAAATCAGGGCGGAAATGGTCGCCCCTAACGCGGAAACACGCAGACTTCGCACGAAGAAATACATAAAACTGCATCCGAGCATGCAATGAATCACCGTGCTGTAAACGTACGCCGTTTCGGGAGGCAGCAGGTAGTAGAGGATGCCCAGGGGGTAGAACATGGAGGCCTGAATATTCGCGATAAAGGGTGTGCCGCTGAAAAGGTATGGGTTCCAGAAGGGGACGGAAGCGTTCACCCTGACCTGGTGGTAAAGAAATCCCTTCCAGGCCGAGAACTGGAGGACAAAGTCCGAACCAAAGAGGGACATCTGCGAAATCAGAACGTGGGAAAAGAACCCGAGCACGCTCAGAAGCAGCAGGAGGACAGGGAAGGCCCCACGAACCCTTGCCCTGTATCCCCCAACGGACACAGGATCATGAACCATCACTCCTCGCAACGGTTCGGACTTTGCCATGAGTCACCCGGAGCCTCGTGCCGACCCGCGACCCTTCCTTCCGCGACCATGCAGATCGTAGCGTTTCGCGATGAGGTAGTTGTAATAGACTTCTCCTATCTCTGCAAAGGTCTTCACCGAGGCCGAGGCAATCCTCACCTTGGATTGGTCATGGTGGGACCACTCCACAGGGACCTCTGTGATCCCATAGCCCAACCTCGCTGCAAGAAAAAGGATCTCTGCGTCATACCCCCATCTGTCGATCCGGGAGCGTATGAAGATCTCGCGCGCGGCACTACCCTCAAACCCCTTGAGGCCGCAGGTGATGTCACTGACTTTCAGGAGCAGGACCACCCGCACCCATCTTCGGAAAACCTCGCCAAAAAACTGCCGGGCAAAGCCCTGACGAACCTTGAAGCAGGATTGCGGGAGGTGTCGCGAGCCTATCACCACAGGGCTCCCGGACTCCAGTCGGGTCAGACAAGTTCCGATGAAAGAGAGGGGAACAGCCAGATCGGCATCCGTAAAAAGAACGAATGCCCCCTTGCTGGCGAGGATTCCCCTCTTGACGGCAAAGCCCTTTCCCCGGTTTCTTTGGATGTGGATGGCCCGCGCCTCCTGGTGCACGCGGGCAAGGTCGTCCACCATTTCTCCGGTCCGATCCACACTCCCGTCATTGACCAGAAGGATTTCAAAATCCCTCCCCAAAGCGGCAAGGTATTCCTTGATCCTGTGAAAATTGCCCACTAGACAGTTCTCTTCATTGTACAGAGGGACCACAAGGGTAAGGGAAATCATACGAGTTCACTCTCCATGGGGCTTGTGGGAGTTCACTGCGCGCACGAGGGATTCGATCTCGGGCTGGTGCCCGCGGATGCGCAGGGATCTTTTCCACGACGCCAAGGCCTCGGCCTTCCGGCCTGACTTGAGAAGGGCAAACCCGAGGTTGTTAAGACTGATCGTGTTATGGGGATTGATCTCGACGGCCTTCCGGAAAGAAGCCAGGGCCTTGTCCTGGTCACCCATGGCGTCATAGTAATATCCAAAGTTATTATAGACCGCACTCCTGTCATCACTGTAGAGAAGGGCCTTTTCGAGTTCCCTGCCCGCATCCTGGAAAAAACCCCGGCCTGTAAGAAACACCCCGATGTCGGAATGGATCATCTCATCATTGTATGCTGTCCTGGAGGCCAGCCGCATGGCCTCCAGGCCCTTCTCCTCAAGACCCGCCTGCAGGAAGAATCTGCCCCGGTTGAAATGGAAGTAACCGCACACCTGGCGGTTCATGTAATCCCTTTCCATGTCCTCGTAGAAGCTGTGGGTGGAGTACCTGCTCCATACCTTCCGGATCTGTTCCAGGGGGATGGGGGCGCCTCTCTCCGCGACCCGCAGGAGCATTCCGTGCGGCACAAGGTCGAAGGAATCGGGAACAGGGAAGGCGTGGGGATCAAACACGGCAAGGTACACGCCTCTGGCGGCGTTCTCCCTGATCACGCTCTCCACCACCGGGCCCACGCTTCTGTCCGGGCCTCCCGAAGCGTCAGCACGGCGGGTCTCAGGCCATTTGAAAACCAGGTTGAACCGATCCAAAATCCTGACCTGTTCCCCCATCCCTTCCACCAATCTTGCATAGATGACGGGAAACACATAGTTGTCCCCATCGATCAGAAGCACGGCCTGGTTCTCGGGGGTCCTGAGGATGTTCGCGGCATGCTCATAACCGGTAAAGTTACGACCCTGATCGCACCGATCATAGTTGAAACCCAGCACGATCAAGGGTATCAGGCAGAAGGCCCCCTGCAATGCCTTCCCCACCCCCTTCCCGATCCGCGCTGAGGAACGGATTCGGCCCAGAAAGTCGGCAATCCCCAGACCTGCAAGGATTGCAAGGCTTACGGCCGTGGGAAAGGCAAAGGCGGTTATCTCCAAGGATATGATATTCAGAAAAACGGTATATACGAAATCAAAGAAGACGAGCAGGACGAAAAAGATCCGCCATTTCGGGTTGAGACCTTTTGCCCACCCCCACACGGAGAACACCAGCGCAAGACCGAACTCTGCGCCTACCATGCTCAGGGCCTCGCCGGCCCGCGCCGCATACTCCCCCCAGCTTCTGGTCATCACGTACCCGGCCCTGTGGGTTCTGGCCGTCACGTGGGAGAGAAAACGATCCAGCGTGTTCGGGTCTCCCCACGTGATTGCCGCACCTGCCTCCGTTCGAACAGGGAGATAGACATAGATCGTCAGGGCAAGAAGGAAGAGCAGGCACAGTGGCCCAAGGCGTCCGGGGGCAAAGAAGGTCCGCATTTCCGTATAGAACACCAGGAAGAGCACTGCCGGAGCCAGCATCACGGTCTGCATGTGATTCCCGAAACTCAGCCCCACCACAAAGGCGAAGAGGAGCAGTCCCCGGAATTCCCGTCTTTCGTCCCACCACCACAGGATCCGGATCATGAGTACCAGGAAGAGACCATGAAGGGCATACACCTCGGCACAAACGGCCTGCATCCAGAAAAGGGGCGTAAACCCCACGATCCCCGCCGCAACGAAGGAGGAGATTTTCGATCCGGTGATCCGGAACACATGCTCATAAAGGAGCGCCACGGCAAGGGCGGAGGTGGCGGCAGACATTAGATTCATTCGAAAACCGACGTTTCCGAAAGGGATGAGACAGAAGATCTTCCCCAGAAGCGAATAGAGAGGGTAGCCGCTGTTATGGGGAATGCCCAGGCAGAAGGCTGAAGCCGTGAACTCTCCACTGTCGCCGAGATAAACCGTTGGACAGGCTGTCAAGAGGTAGACCCCGAAGCAACCGAGGCCCACCAGTGCTGCCGTTTCAGATCCTCGAAAAAGCGACACCTTGTCCGCCTTCATGCAACAACCAACCCCCTTGACCTGCGACCCTGTTTCGGCTCCTGCGCGTTGTACTCTCGTCCCGTTCCCCGAGGAGCGCTACTCAGTCCCGAAGAAGTTCATGGGCCTTTTCCAGGACCTTGCCGGGCGGGATAGCCTTCAGACACTCATTGTTCCCATCACATGGGGACTTCCGGTGGTTAAAGGCGCTCAGGCATGGGGAACACGTCAGAGAGGAAGAGAAGAAATGTGCATGAGGACTCAGGCTGCCATAGAGGAGGGGGGTCTCAGGACCGTAAAAAACGATGCTGGGAACCGGCGTCAGGGCGGCAAAGTGGCCCGGACCCCCGTCATTCGTAATGAGGAGGGAAGCCCGATGAAACAGCAGGACCAGATCACTTACACGCTTCGTATACCCTGTGAGATCCAAGCACAACTTGCTCCCGCTATGGGCCGCTATGGCTTGGGCCAGTCTCCCGTCCTCTGATTTTCCGATCACCCCTACCGCGAACCCTTCTTGCACGAGCGCCCCTGCAACCTCGCAATAGTACGCCAGCGGCCACGCCCGGATCGGGAGCAACCCTCCGCCGGGGTGGACGAGGACCAACTTCCGGTTCTCCAACTGGGGGAAATCGCGGTGCAGTTCACCACAAAAGCTCTCCACCTCCCGCGGATCCAAGGCGGAAGGGCCGACCCGTGGGAGATTCGAGGGAAAAGCCCTTTTGACGAGAGGGACCCCTTCCGCCTCCAGGGACTCCACCAGGGCCTGGAACTGATGGGACATGTGAAGGTGAGGGTTATAGAGCACCGGACGATTGATAAAGCCCCCCCTGAAGAGACCTTCCTGCGTATGCGGATGAAACCCTGCCCTGACCACGGCCCCACTCGCCAGGGAATAGAGGCTGCTGATCCGCGAGAAGAGCTCGCAGTCCAGAACCGTATCGATCTTCAGGCGACGGAAGCGAAAGAAAAGCCTCACATTGCTCAGCACGAAATCCCTGAAAGAGCGATCGCTGACGGTGAGGATGTCCCTTTCCGGAACGAGCCTAAGGATTTCCAGAATTTCCTTGTTCCTTTCGAACACCAGCAGGTGGACCGAGGCCTCGGGGTATCTCTTTCGGATCAGGTCGAACATGGGCTTGGCCAGGACGAGGCTCCCCATCTCCGAAAGAACGATCACAAGGATTCTCCGGGGCCTGAACCCCGACGGAACACACACGTATCTCCAGGAAAACAAAGTGAGGAACCGGCAAAGGGTTGCACCCACCACGCGGTCTACTGTGCGCTGGGTTCCCACTTTCATCTCGATTACGAGACCTCTTGATAGTAGCCGGACACGTCAGAGCCCCTCAGTCTCTCGAACATCCCGGAGCGGATCAATCCCATCTTCTGGAGCCTGAACTTGAGAGAAGTACCCAGCACCCCCAGGCCGTAGACCACGCTGCTCTTGAAATTGATCGATGATGCCTCTTCGAAATAGGAGGTGGGACACGACACCTCGCCGACCCTGTATCCAAAGTAAAGGATCTGGGTGAGCATCTGGTTGTCAAAGACGAACCCGTCTGAGTTTCCATGAAGCGGCAGACTCGTCAAGACATCCCTTGAGAAGGCCCGGTATCCCGTGTGGAACTCAGAGAGCTTGCTTCCAAGGAGCACGTTTTGCACCGCCGTGAGAAAACGATTGGAGATGTACTTATAGGCGGGCATACCCCCCTTGAGAGCCCCACCTCCGACGATACGGGAACCCAGGACGACATCATACACATCAAAGGCGATCATGCTCGCCATGGCTGTAATCAGCCTCGGCGTGTACTGGTAGTCCGGATGGACCATGATCACGATATCCGCATGAGACCTCAACGCCTCCCGATAACAGGTCTTCTGATTGCGGCCGTAACCGTAGTTCTGATCGTGCACAAAGGTGCGGATATCCAGGCGCCTGGCAAGGGTAACCGTCCGATCCGCGCTGTAGTCATCCACCAGGAGGGTGTCATCGACCACGTCCTTGGGAATCTCCGCATACGTTCGTTCCAGCGTCTTCTCCGCGTTGTAGGCTGGCAACACGACCAGTACCTTTTTTCCATTGATCATAAGCACCCATCCTTTGCCGGGGGACTCACCGC